>CAHJXE010000044.1 GCA_903644085.1 Hyphomicrobiales bacterium | reverse complement strand
CCCGCGCCAGCACGAACCCCGCGTGAAGGTTGCGCGCGAGATGCGCGAGCCCGCCGATCACATCGCCCAGCCGGAATGGATCGCCACGATGCCGCCGGAGAGCGGCCGATGCGTGACGCGCGCGAACCCCGCGGCCTCGATCATCCGGGCGAAAGCGCCGGGGGCGGGGAAGCGCCGGATCGACTCGACGAGGTACTGGTAGGAATCCCGGTCCTTCGCCACGAGCTCGCCGATGCGCGGGATGACGGCGAATGAGTAGGCCTCGTAGAGCCGGTCGAGGCCGGGCAGGTCCACGCGCGAGAATTCGAGACAGAGAAAGCGCGAACCGGGCTTCAGCACGCGGCGCGCCTCCGACAGCGCACGTTCGATGCGGGGCACGTTGCGGATGCCGAACGCGATCGTGTAGCCGTCCTGCGACGCGTCGCCGAAGGGCAGCGCCTCGGCGTTGGCCTCCACGAACTCGACCCTGCTCTCGCGGCGCTTCGCGGCGCGCTCCCGTCCGACCGCCAGCATCCCGGCATTGATGTCCGCGACCGTGACGCGGGTCCGCGGACCGCCGGCCTCCACGATGCGGAACGCGACGTCGCCCGTGCCGCCCGCGACGTCGAGGTGGTGGAACGGCCGCGTGCGCGACGGGCGCAGCATCGACACGAGGTTCTGCTTCCAGACCCGGTGCAGCCCCGCCGACATGAGGTCGTTCATGACGTCGTAGCGCCGGGCGACCGAGTGGAACACCTCGTCGACGCGCGTCTGCTTCTCGCCGAGAGCGACGGTCTCGAAGCCGAAATGGGTGGTGTCGTCGATCTCGCTCATGGTCCGCCTGGCCGTTGCCCGACCCTTAGCGGAGGGAAGCGGTGGGCGCCATGCGGCGCGTGGAGATGGGTTCAAGCGACCGCGAGCCCGAGATGGTGCTGCATGAGGTCGAAATCAGAATCGTCGTGGAGGAGGACGTGGCCGTGTTCCAGGCAGAACGTCCCGATGATGACGTCGATCGTCTTGCGCACCGTGGCGCCTGCGCGGCGCATCGCACGGTAGTTTCGCGCCGCCGCGACAGCGAGGTCGTCATCGAGCATGCGGGCCAGAGTGAATTGCCGCAGGTTGCGCTCGATCCGGGCCGCGTGAGCCTCGTCGCGCGCGCCCTGAAGCACTTCGAGCAGCACGAGATCTCCGACGAGAATGTCGTTCGTGTTCTCCATCGCCCGGAGCTTGCCGACCGCGATGGTCGATTGACCACGCAGGTGACCGATCCACACCGAGCTGTCGACGACGATCACGCCACGAGGTCCTCCCCGCGCCCGCTCCGGAGCGCATCGAGATCCCCTTCCCAGCCGAGACCCGCCATATCGTCCAGAGCCTTCCGCCGCCGATGCTCCTGGACCAGAAGCCTGAGAGCGGTCTCGACGGTCGCTCTCTTGGTGACGAGCCCGGACGCGTCCATCGCGTCCTTGAGCAATGCGTCGTCGATATCGATGTTCGTCCGCACGGCATGCACCCAATGTGTAATGACGCCTCTTTCAGTACACATGAGCCGAGCAGGGTGCAATCCACCCGTACCACCGCTCACCCGGGTCGTGCGGATCCGACCATAGGTCCCCATCTCACGTCCATGCCTGAACTTCCCGAGGTCGAGACCGTCCGGCGCGGGCTCGCGCCCGCCATGCTGGGGCGCCGCATCCTGCGGGTCGAGCAGCGCCGGCCGGACCTGCGCTTCCCGTTCCCCGAGCGCTTCGCGGCGCGCCTCGAGGGCGCGGGCGTGACGGCGCTCAAGCGCCGGGCGAAGTATCTGCTGGTCTCCCTCTCGACGGGAGAGGTCCTGGTCATGCATCTCGGCATGACGGGGCGGTTCCGCGTCGAGCGCCCCTACGACGAGCGCGACTTGGAGGAGCCCGGCGCCTTCTACCACGAGCACGGCGCGCACCCGGCGCACGACCACGTGGTGTTCGGCCTCGATGACGGGACGCGCGTCACCTACAACGACGCGCGCCGCTTCGGCTTCATGAGCCTCTACGACGCGGCCGCGATCACGGCCTCGCCGCCCTTCGCCGCCATGGGAATCGAGCCGCTCGGCGACGACCTCGACGGGGCGCATCTCGCCCGGCTCTTCGCGGGCCGGCGCACGCCGTTGAAAGCCGCGCTCCTCGACCAGCGCATGATCGCCGGCCTCGGCAACATCTACGTCTGCGAGGCCCTGTTCCGGGCGCGGCTCGCGCCGGACCGACCCGCCGGGGTGATCGCGACCGCGACGGGCCGCCCGCGCGCGAAGGCGCACGTTCTCGCGGCCGAGATCAAGGCGGTGCTGGAGGAGGCGATCGGCGTCGGCGGCTCGACCTTGCGCGACCACGCCCAGGTCGACGGGACCTCGGGCGCGTTCCAGGAGCGCTTCCGGGTCTACGACCGCGAAGGCGAGCCCTGCGTCAGGCCCGGCTGCCGCGGGATCGTGACCCGGCTCGTCCAGTCCGGGCGGTCGACCTTCCACTGCCGGGCTTGCCAGACCTGAACAGCTCAAGCCTGTCGGACGCTCGAGCCGGGAATCGGCTCCAGCGTGTCGCCTCGCGGCGCCTTGGCTTTGGCAGGGACGCCGTAGCCACGGCCGTAATAAGCCTCCAGCCTGACCTGGACGAGGTTCCACAGCGTCGTCAGCGCGAGATAGTAGACCGCCGCCACCGTGTAGAGCTCCAGCACCTCGAACTTCTGCTGCATCAGGAGCTGGCTTCGCCGCATCAGCTCCTCCATCGAGATGATGGAGGCGAGCGAGGTCGCCTTCAGGAGCCCGTTCAGCGAGTTGCCGAGCGGCGGGATGATGAGGCGGAGCACCTGCGGGATCAGGATCAGCCGGAGCACGTGCCAGCGCGACAGGCCGAGCGCGGTCGCGGCCTCGCGCTGCCCTTTCGCGACGCCGTTGAACCCGCCCCGGATCGTCTCCGATAGGTAGGCGCCCTCGTTGAGGCTGAGCGCCAGCAGCGCCGAGGTGAGGACGCCGAAACGGAGCCCGAGCTGCGGCAGCGCCGTGTAGATGATGACGAGTTGCACGAGGAGCGGCGTGCCCCGGAAAACCCAGACGTAGAACCCGCACGGCAGCGACACGAGCCGGCGCGGCGACATGCGGCCGAGCGCCACGAGGAGCCCGATCGCGAGCCCGATCAGCATCGTGACGACCGTCAGCCCGACCGTGACCCCGACGCCGCCCAGCAGGAACGGGTTGACGAGATAGCCGAGGAAGGCCTGCCCGTCGAACATCGGGCGCGCGGACGGCGAGGCGACCCGCCGCTCAGGTCGGCCCGGGGCCCCGGATCGCGAAGGCCGGAGCCTTCAGCCGCGTCATGCCGAACTTGTCGAAGAGCTTGTCGTAGGAGCCATCAGCCTTGATGGCGGTCAGCGCGCTCGCGAACCCCTCGGCGACCGCCTTGTCGCGGAACGCGAAGGTGATGTCCGTGCCCGCGACATCCGTCAGCCAGATCTTCGCGATCCCGCGCTTCGCCAGCGCGTCCGCGGTCTCCCCGATGTTGACCGCGGCCTCGAGCTGGCCCGCCCGCAAGGCGGCCGAGGTCTCGGTGACGGTCGAGAAGGTGCGCAGGTCCATGGGCTTCAGGCCCTTGGCCACGAACCCGTCGTTGATCTCCTTCGACTTGCGCTCCGCGTAGGTGGCGGACTCGACGCCCACGACCTTGCCGGCCAAGTCCTCCAGCGTCTCGATCTTCAGCGGGCCCTTGGGGTCGGTGTAGAAGCTCAGCGCCTGCTGCGCGTAGGGCACGAGGAAGAAGATCTTCGAGCGCTCGTCCGTCCAGAACAGGCCCGTATTGATCGTGTCGAACCGCGCGGATTTCAGGCCCGGGATCATGGGCGGGAAGTCCATGCGCAGGAACACCGCCTCCAGGCACATGCGTTTCGCCGCCTCGCGCGCCAGCTCGACGTTGAGGCCCTGGAGTTCGCCCTTCTCGTCCACGAACTGCTGGGGCGGCAGGGTCGGGTTGATGGACATCTGCCACTTGCCGGCCTCGATCAGGCTCGCGGCCGGGACCTTGAGGGCGCAGGTCTGGGCCTCGACGGTGGCGGCCGCGAACGCCATCGCGGCCGCGGCGGACAGAACCTTGAGGACGCGCATCGGACTTGATCTCCTGGTGCCCGACAGACCGGCTCGGGCATGTGTCACGAGGGCGAGCAATCCCCGTGCCGTATGCGGCTCAGATCATCGTCTCGCCGTGCGGACGGGCTTGTCCCGGAACGCCTCGGCAAGCCCCATCCGGCCGGGGCGGAACAACCGCGCGTCCATGATCTGGAGGTCGGGCGCGATCCGGGGCCGGAAGGCCATGCGGTCGAGCACGTCCTCCTGCAGCCGGATGCCGGGCGCGATCTCGGTCAGCGTCAGGCCGCCCGCCTCCAGGTGGAACACGGCGCGCTCGGTCACGTACGACACCTCCTGGCCGCGTTCCGTCGCGAGCTCGGTCGAGAAGCTGACCTGACCGACCTCCGCGACGAATTTGAGGACGGCGCCGTCGCGGCGGATGTGGAGCCGCCCGTCCTCGACCGCGATGTCGAACTTGCCCGCCGTCAGCGTGCCGTTGAACACGAGGCGCTTCGCGTTCTGCGTGATGTCGATGAAGCCGCCCGAGCCGTCGTGCCGGTCGCCGAACCGGGTCACGTTGACGTTGCCGCCCCCATCCACCTCCGCGAAGGACAGGAACGCGCAGGTGAGTCCGCCGCCGTCGTAGAAGTCGAACTGGTAGGCCTGGTCCAGGATCGCGCGCGGGTTGACCGCGGTGCCGAACTCGCGCGCGTGGCCGGGGACCCCGCCGACGACGCCCGACTCGACGGTCAGCGTGATCAAGTCCTCGATGCCCTCCTCGGCCGCGACGTTCGGGATCATCGCCGAGATGCCGACGCCGAGGTTCACGACGTCGCGGGGCCGCAGCTCGAAGGCGGCCCGGCGGGCGACGACGCGCCGGACGCCGATCGGGTCGGGCACGATCGCGTGCGATGGCACCCGCACGTCGCCGCAGCGCGCCGGGTCGTAGCGCGTCCCGTAGGTCTGCATCTGGTCCGGCACCACGACCACGTGGTCGACGAGGAAGCCCGGGATCTTGACGAGCTGCGGGTGGACGCTGCCGCGCCGCACGAGCCGCTCCACCTGCACGATCACGGTGCCGCCCGCGTTGTGCACGGCCTGCGCGATCGACACGTCCTCTCGTGTGGTGCCCTCGTGCTCCATGGACACGTAGCCGTCCTCGTCCGCCGAGGTGCCGCGCAGGATCGCGACGTCCGGCGGCCCTGGCAGGCGGTAGAACAGCCACTCCTGCCCGACGAGGTGCACGATCTCGACGAGCGGCTCGCTCGTGCGCGCGTTCATGCGCCCGCCGTCCTGGCGGGGATCCATGTAGGTCTTGAGGCCGACATGCGTGACGACGCCCGGATGCTTCGCGGCCATCGCCCGGCACAGCTGGGACATCACGCCCTGCGGAAAATTGTAGGCCTCGATCAGGTTCTCGCGCACGAGGCGCATGAACGGCACCTGCAGGCCGAAATTGCCGCCGATCACGCGCGCCACGAGCCCTTCATGCGCGAAATGGCACAGCCCCTTCTCGGTCACGGCCCCGATGCCCGTGACGTGGATCAGCGTGATCCCGTGCGGCCCCGCTCCACCGAGGAAGCGTTCCCCGACCGCCGCCATGACGGCCTCGGCCGCGCCCGTGCCGCCGTTGCCGCCGACAATCAGCGTGTCGCGGTCGCGGATGAGGGCGGCGGCCTCGGTCGGCGACAGGAGGCTCAACAACGCGACACCCTGGACGGCACGAACTTGTCCGGGAACAATACGATAGTTATAAAATAGCCATGAACCGGACGTTGATCTTCGCGACCGCGCCGGATCGCTTCTTCCTGAACCTCCCCGAAGCCGCTCGGGAATCCGTGTTGCGAAAACTCTACCTGTTCGGACTGACCGGGCAAGGCGACGTTAAACGGCTCAAGGGCACAGATGCCCTCCGTCTGAGGGACGGCGATTACCGGGTCATTTTCAAGGACACTCCGGAAGGGCTCGTAATCCTGACGGTCGGCCATCGCCGCGAAGTCTACCTTTGAGGAGCGACGATCATGAAACCACAGATCATCGAAACGGATCTCGGCGAACAGCTCGTCGTCATCTCCCAACGCGAATACCTTGCTCTTCGAGCCCGCGCCGGGGACGAAGATGCCGAAGACGAGATGACGATCCTGATCGCCGCCGAACGGCAGCGGGATCTCGATGCGGGTCGGGATGTCCTCCTGCCCGAGTGGTTCGCCACCGCCGCCATGAAGGGCAACGGCAGCATCTTGCGGGGCTTGCGCAAATATCGCGGCCTGTCCCAGTCCCAGGTCGCGCAAGCGGCGGGCATCACGCAGGGCTATTATAGCGACATCGAGCGGGGCGGGGCGGTGCCCACCGTCGAGGTGCTGGACCGGATCTCGGCGGCGCTCGATCTCGATCCCGGTTGGATGCGCCGTATCGAGCGCAACCGGGTCGCGGGCTGCTAGATCGCTGACGGCCCGGCGCCTCACGCCATCTCCTTCGCGACCTGCCGGGCGATGATCAGGCGCTGGATCTGGTTCGTGCCCTCGTAGATCTGCGCGAGGCGCACGTCGCGGAACAGGCGCTCGACACGGTACTCGCGCGAGTAGCCGTTCCCACCGTGGATCTGGAGCGCGTTCGAGACGTGCTTGGTCGCCATGTCGGTCGCGAAGAGCTTCGCCTGCGCGGCCTCCTTGGCGATCGGGTGGCCGGCGTCGTAGAGGCGCGCCGCGTGGTGGATCAGGAGGCGCGCGGCCGCGATGTCGGTCGACATGTCGGCCAGCATGAACTGCACCGCCTGGTAGCCGATGATCGCCTGCCCGAACTGCCGCCGCGCCTTCGCGTAGGCGGTCGCGTCCTCGAAGGCGGCCTGCGCCATGCCGAGCGCCATCGCGGACATCATGAGGCGGCTGAAGTTGAAGTTGCCCATCGCCATCTTGAAGGCGCCGTTCTCGGGGCCCATCACGGCATCGCCGGGCAGGCGCACGTTCGTGAAGGTGAGCGCACAATCCTCCAGGCCGTGCATGCCGAGTAATTCCTCGGTCTTGCCCCGGACGACGCCCTCGGCCGAACCCTCCACCAGGAAGCAGCTGATCGCCTTGTGGCCGGGCCCATCGGCACTGCGCGCGAAAACCATGATCTGGTCCGCGACGCCGCCCAGCGTCACCCAGGCCTTCGCGCCGTCGAGCACCCATCCGTCCGCGTCCCGCACGGCCTTCGTGGTCAGGCTCGCGACGTCGGAGCCATGATCCGCCTCCGAGACGGCCGTCGCCGGGATAAGATCGCCCGAGAGGATCGCCGGGATCATGGCCTTGTGTCGGTCCTGCCCGTGCTCGTCGAAGAACAGCGCCGCCTCGACCGGGATCGCGAAAGCGTTCGCGACCGCGCCCGAACAGCGCGCGAGCTCCTCCATGGCGATGCAGGCCGCGACCGCGTCGAGCCCCGCGCCGCCCGCGCCCTCGCGCAGGCAGATCCCGAACAGGCCGAGATCCGCCATGCCCTTGTAGAGCGCGCGGTCGAAGCGGTCGTCGCGGTCGATCGCGGCGGCGCGCGGGAGGATCTCCCCCTCGGCGAAGCGCCGGGCGGTCTCGCGCAACGCGCGCTGGTCGTCCGTGTAGAAGCGATGCATCTCAGCCGTCCGCGAGCCGTCCGCCATGCGCGACCTCGTCCGGCGCGCGATCCAGGAAGTAGACCGCCACGAGTTCGGGCTCGACCTCGTAGACCGACGCGACCGCCCCGGTCACCGAGGCCGCGACCGCAGCGCGCTGTGCGAGGCTCCGGCGAAAGGCGTGGATCTTCACGAAGACGCGCTGCCCGCGACCGTCATCTCCGACCTCGCCCGCATGCGCATAATCCTCCGACGCGACCCCGAGCGTGTAGATCGTGACGGTCTCCGGCGCGACCTCGAACCCGGTCACGATCGCGTCCGTGACTGCGCGGGCAGCGGCGGCTCTCACGCGCGGCTCCCGCGGCGGCGCCAGGATCTCGACGAACGGCATGCCCGGGCGCCCGCAACGATCGCGCCAGCAGCCCCAGCCCGGGCTCGCCGCCGCCACGTCGGGGCGCTATCCTGGCGGAGACGGGCCGTGAGGGGAGACACGCGATGACGGGCTTCAGGGGCGTCTACACGGTGATGATCACGCCCTTCACCCCTTCGGGCGAGGTCGATGTCGCGGGTTTGCGCGACTTCGTCGACTGGCAGATCGGACAGGGCATCCACGGCCTGATCCCGCTGGGGTCCACGGGCGAGTTCCTATCGCTCGACGACGACGAGACGGCGCTGGTCGCCGAGACCGTCATCTCTCAGGCGGCGGGACGCGTGCCGGTGCTGATCGGGACGGGCGCGGAGGATACGCGCGAGGTCGTGCGGTTGTCGCGCCGGGCGGAGGCGCAAGGGGCGGACGGCGTGATGATCATCCCGCCCTTCTACTCGACGCCGACGGACGACGAGCTCGTCCACCATTACAGGACCGTGGCGGACGCGATCGGCCTCCCGATCATGGTCTACAACAACCCGGCGACCGCCAATGTGGACCTCGTGCCCGCGCTCGTCGCGCGCTTGGCCGAGATCGACAACTGCCTCTACATCAAGGAATCGACCCTGGAGGTGACGCGGGTGCGCGACATCATCCGGCTCTGCGGCGACAGGATGACGGTGTTCGGCGGCATCCTGGGCTTCGAGAGCTTCGTGGAGGGCGCGCAGGGCTGGGTCGCGGTCGCGTCGAACGTCGCGCCCGCCGCGATGGCGCGAATCTTCGAACTCGTGGCAGACGAGGAGAAGATCGCCGAGGCGCGCCGGCTCTACCTCGATCAGTTGCCGGTCATCGAGTTCGTGGGCGGGCAGGCCTACGTGGCAGGATCAAAGGCGCTGCTCACGCATATGGGCTTTCCGGCCGGGAGCCCGCGGCCGCCGCGTCTGCCCCTCCCGGCCGATCGCGACGCCGTCGCGGCCGGCCTCGTGTCCCGGTTCGGGCTGTCGTTCCCGACGGCACCGCAGGCCGGCCTGCGTGCCGCCGCCGAGTAGGGGTCTCGTCGGTCTCGAACCGATCGCCTCAGGCGGCGAACTGCTCGCGGATGTAGTTCTCGACGTAGCTGAGATCTTCCTTGGCCTCGAGGGCGCGCGTCTCGGCCGCGAAGATCCGATCGTTCGCGTCCTTGAGCATGGCCTGCGACTCCGCCGCCTGCTCCGCGATCCGGCTCTCGGCCTGATTCGCCCGCTCCACCTCGCGGCGAAGCTGGTCGCGGGTCGCGCGCATCTCGTGGTCCGCGTCGGCAAGCCTCTCGGCCGCGCGTGCCGTCACCGTGTCGAGGCGCTCCTCGGCCGTCTCGGCGCGCTCGCGCAGCGTCGCGATCTCCTGCTCCGCGGCCTTCAGCTTCTCGGCAGCCTGCTCGACCGATCTGCGCGCCTGAAGTTCCGCGGCCTCGGCCCGCTCCTGTGCCGAGCGGATCAGCTCTGCCGCCCGCACCACCGCGTCGAGTGCCGGAGCGAGATCGTGTCTAACCTGGTCTCGGCCCGCAGGGCGGTCCTTCACGAAAGCGGGTCGCAGGATGTTCTCCCCCGAGTTGCGGGCGATCGGCGGTAACGCCAGCTGCTTCAGCTGCTCGCTCAACTCGTTCGTCCAGCTGCTCTCGAGGACCTGTCGCATGGTCGCCTGCTTCACGGGATCGTCTGCGAGCATGTGTTAACGCGAATGGTTAACCAATGGTTGACGTCTACCACGTCGGACCTGCTTCGTCTCGTCCCACATACGTCAGCCGCCGTGAAACCTCTTAACCTGACGGCAACCATGCCGAGTGACATTGCGACCATCGAGAGAGACGTCGTGATGGAATTCGTTCTGATCGTTGTCGCCGCCTGCGGGCTCTTGGGGTGCTTCGGCTCGGCGGTAAGCGTCGATCGTCGCCGTCATATCCGGCCTGGAAGCCGTGCCGTCCTGCGCTGAGCGTCACGCGATGACGATGCGCGGGGCGGGCCGTGCGGCCTCGCCGCTCGCGACGCGCCGCCATACCGCGTCCGCGATGGCCCGGAACGCCGTCGCGTGGGGTCCGGTAGGCTGATCGACCATCAGCGGTCGTCCGGCATCCGAACTCTCCCGGAGCGCCATGTCGAGCGGGATCTCGCCGAGGAACGGCACGCCGAGCCGCTCCGCCTCGTGACGCGCCCCGCCATGCCCGAAGATCGGTGAGACGGATCCGCAATTCGGGCACACGAAGGTCGCCATGTTCTCCACGATCCCGAGGATCGGCACCGCGACCTTGCGGAACATCGCGACGCCGCGACGCGCATCGATCAGCGCGAGGTCCTGGGGGGTCGACACGATGACCGCGCCCGCGAGCGGGGTCGCCTGCGCCAGGGTGAGCTGCGCGTCGCCGGTCCCCGGCGGCATGTCCACCACCAGGATGTCGAGGTCGCCCCAGGCCACCTCGCGCAGCATCTGGGTGATCGCCGACATCACCATCGGGCCGCGCCAGATCATGGCCGAATCCTCCTCGACCAGGAACCCGATCGACATCACCTTGACGCCGAAGCCGTCGAGCGGCTCGATGATGCGCCCCGAGATCAGGCGCGGCTTGCCCGACAGCCCGAACAGCTTCGGCGCCGAGGGACCGTAGATGTCCGCGTCGAGGAGGCCGACCCTCAGGCCGTTCGCCTGAAAGGCCAGCGCCAGGTTGCACGCGAGCGTCGACTTGCCGACGCCGCCCTTGCCGGACGCGACCGCCACGATCTGCGCGACCCCGGGAATCGCCTGCGGGACGGGCACCCGCGGCGTGCGCCCCGAGGGCCTCGCATCCTCGGATTGCACGCCGGCCCGCGCCGCGGGGGCTTGGAGAGCGCCGCGCGGCCGGTCTGCCGTCAGGCTGACGAAGACGCCCGTGACGCCCGGCAACACGCGGATCGCCGCCTCCGCGGCGGCCCGAACCGACTCCAGCGCGGCCGCCTCGGAAGGCTCGATCGCGATCGCGAGCGATATGCGGCCTGCGGAGTCGACCGCGATCTCGGAAAGCCGGCCCGAACCCGCGAGAGGCGTGCCCGCGAGATCGACCGTCGCGAGCGCGGCCAACACCTCGTCGCGCGAGATCGTCACGAGGGTCTCCGGATCGGCGTTGCGGTGTTCATGATGATCCTCGCATAGGCCATCGCCGGCTGCCGCAAAAGGCGCACGGCCGACGGTAAAGGGAAACAAAGTCCCGGCGAGACCGTTTCCTCACGCAATTCAGACGGAGAGAGACGCATGCCTCACGATCACACGCAGCATGAAGGCGCGAAGAAGCTGTACGAACTGATCAAGGAAGTCCGCATCGCGATGATGACCTCGGTGGAGAGCGACGGATCGCTCCACAGCCGCCCGATGTACAATCACTTGGCGGACGAGGCCGGCGACCTGTGGTTCTTCACGCACGGCCGCACACCCAAGGTTGGCGAGCTCTCGAAAGACGCGCAGGTCAACCTCGCCTACTCGAACCCCGACGACCAGACCTACGTGTCCGTCGCCGGCAAGGCCGAGATCGTCCGCGAACAGGCCAAGGTGAAGGAGCTCTGGAGCGAGGGCCTCCGGACGTGGTTCCCGAAGGGTCCTGACGACCCGGACATCGCGCTGATCCGCGTCCACCCCCACGGCGGCGAGTACTGGGACCAGCCCTCCCGGACGATCGTCCAGCTCTACGGCTACGTGAAGGCCCGGGTGACGGGCGAGCCTCCCTACGAGCTCGGCGACCAGAAGAAGGTCAGCCTCACGGCATAGCTCCCATGTCCGCAGGCCGGAGGGCCGAGCTTGACTCGGCTCGTTCGGTCTGCGCCATGCTCGACCCTTAACGGGAGGGGTCCGAGAGGGCCGCCGCGATGGTCGACATCGCCACACGGGTCTACAATCACACCTGGAAGATCGACCCGATCGTCCGGTCCGTGCTCGACACGGATTTCTACAAGCTATTGATGGCGCAGACGATCTTTCGCCGCCATCGCGACGTCGAGGTGACGTTCGGCATCCGCAACCGCACCCGGCGCGTGCGGCTCGCGGAGATCATCGATCCCGGCGAGCTGCGCGAGCAACTCGACCACGTCCGCTCGTTGAGGCTGTCGCGCGGGGAATCGACGTTCCTGCGCGGCAACACGTTCTACGGCAAGCGCCAGATGTTCTCGCCCGACTTCATCGCGTGGCTGGAGGCGTTCCGGTTTCCCGACTACGAGCTGCGGCAGGTCGACGGGCAGTACGAGCTGACCTTCCACGGCCCTTGGATCGAGACCACGATGTGGGAGATCCCCTGCTTGGCGATCCTGAACGAGCTGCGCTCGCGCGGCGTCACCAAGGGCATGGGCAAGTTCGAGCTTCAGATCCTCTACGCGCGCGCGATGACGCGGGTGTGGGAGAAGATCGAGCGCCTCCGCGCGCTTCCCAACCTGTCGGTCTCCGATTTCGGCACGCGGCGGCGCCACGGCTTCCTCTGGCAGGACTGGTGCGTGCAGGCGATGCGCGAGGGGCTGGGCTCGGCCTTTCTCGGCACGTCGAACTGCCTCATCGCGCTCAGGCGAGAGGTGGAGGCGATCGGCACGAACGCTCACGAATTGCCGATGGTGTACACGGCGCTGACCGACACGGAGGCCGATTTCCGCGACGCGCGCTACGCGGTCCTGGCCGACTGGCAACAGGACTACCAGGGCAACCTCCTGGTCATCCTGCCCGACACCTACGGGACGAGCGAGTTCCTGGCGGCCGCGCCCGACTGGATCGCCTCCTGGACCGGCATGCGCATCGACTCGAAGGACCCGATCGAGGGTGGCGAGGAGGCGATCCGCTGGTGGCGCTCGCGCGGGCAGAACCCCGCGGACAAGCTCATCATCTTCTCGGACGGGCTCGACATCGACACGATCGAGACCGTGCATCGCCACTTCGTCGGTCGCGTGCGGCTGGGCTACGGCTGGGGAACGCTGCTCACCAACGACTTCCGCGGCCTCACCGCCGACGGTCGCCTCGACCCGATCTCGATCGTCTGCAAGGTGGTGTCGGCGGATGGCCGTCCGACCGTGAAGCTGTCCGACAATCCCACGAAGGCGATGGGGCCGGAGCGCGAGATCGAGCGTTATCGTCGCCTGTTCAAGGCGTCGGCGCGACAAGCGCAGCCGGTCCTCGTCTAGCGCGCGGACGACGCGTTCACGATCCGCTAGACTCTTCGGATCACAGCTGATCCGAGGCGCGGCCGACCGGGCCGGAGCGTGTGACGACATGGTTCATTCGACGATGACGTTTCTCAGGTCCGTGCCGTTTACCTGCGCGATGTTGGCCTCGCTCTGCCTCGGCGGTTGCGTGACCGAGCTCGAGCGCGCGCGGGCGGGCAGCATCTATCCGGCGACGCTGACGCGGATGGACACGAAGGACATGGACCGCGGGGCGCCGATCCTGGTGCGCGTGTTCAAGGAATCGAGCGAGCTCGAAGTCTGGAAGCAGGACCGGTCGGGACGTTACGCGCTCCTGAAGACCTACCCGGTCTGCTACTATTCGGGCGGGCTCGGGCCGAAGAAGGCGGAGGGCGACCATCAGGCCCCGGAGGGGTTCTACGACGTCAAGCTCGGCCAGATGAACCCGCACTCGATCGAGTACCTGTCCTTCAACGTCGGCTACCCCAACGCCTACGACAAGGCGCTCGGGCGCACCGGCGACTCGCTCATGATCCACGGCGGATGCCGCTCGGTCGGCTGCTACGCGATGACGCACGACCAGATCGAGGAGATCTACCGCCTCGCCTACGAGGCCTTCGCGGGCGGCCAGACGGACGTGCAGCTCCAGGCCTACCCCTTCCGGATGAACGCCGCCAACCTGGAAGCTCACAAGGCGGACCCGAACCTGCCGTTCTGGCAGATGCTGAAGCGCGGCTCCGACCTGTTCGAGGCGACCGCCCAGCCGCCCCGCGTCGACGTGTGCGACCAGGCCTACGTGTTCGGCCCGGCGGACGCGCCCGCCGCCTGCACGGTGCGGACGTAGGCCCGTCTCACGACTTCGCCTCCATGGTGGGCGAATTCGTCACCATGTCGCGCGACTTCGCCCGCCCGACAGATTCAGCCGTGATGCAGTCGGTGTGAAGGAGGCTGGATGTCCAACCCTTACCACCCGGACCTGTCGGACTACCCCCGCGACATGGTCGGCTACGGCCGCGAGCCGCCGGACCCGCGATGGCCGGGCGGCGCCGTCCTCGCGCTGCAGGTCGTCGTCAATTACGAGGAGGGCGGTGAGAACACCGTCCTGCACGGGGACGCGGGCAGCGAGAACTTCCTGACCGAGCACATCACCGCGTCCACGCTCGGGCGGCGACACCTGACCGCGGAGAGCCTGTGGGAATACGGCAGCCGGGTCGGTTTCTGGCGGCTCTGGCGGGAGCTGACGCGCCGCGACGTCCCGGTCACCTGCTACGGCGTCACCATGGCGCTCGGGCGCAACCCGGAGGCGGTCGCGGCCATGACCGAGGCCGGCTGGGAGATCGCCACCCACGGCCTTCGCTGGAACGTCGCGCCGCCGGACGACGCCGCCGCGGAGCGAGCCGAGATCGAAGCGACCCTCGCGCTCCACGCCGAGATCTGCGGCGCGCCGGCGCTCGGCTGGTACAACCGGTCGAGCCCGGAGACCTACCGGATCCTGGCCGAGATCGGGAGCCTGCTCTACGTCGCGGACAACTACGCGGACGAGCTGCCGTTCTGGGCCGATGCCGGCGGCAGGCCGCAGCTCTTCGTGCCCTACACGCTCGACGCGAACGACATGCGCTTCGCGACCGCGAACGGGTTCGCGGAGGCCGAGCAGTTCTTCGTGTACCTGCGCGACACCTTCGACACGCTCTACCGCGAGGGTCTGGAGGGACGCCCGCGCATGATGAGCGTCGGCCTGCACGGACGCCTCTCCGGCCGGCCGGGGCGGGTGGTCGGCCTCACCAGGTTCCTCGACCACGTGCAGCGCCACGACCGGGTCTGGGCCGCGACGCGGGTGGAGATCGCGCGCCACTGGCGGGCACATCACCCGCCGGGCGTGCTGCGGACCCGCTGGTGAGTCACGCCCGCACGCCGCAATAGCGCACGATCGTCTCCGCGAT
>CAHJXE010000043.1 GCA_903644085.1 Hyphomicrobiales bacterium | reverse complement strand
GGGCGGCCTGCCGTTGCTCAACGAGATCGTGTGACGGGCCTCACCATGCGCTTGACAGATTACAAGGTACTCACCTTCGATTGCTACGGCACGCTCATCGATTGGGAGAGCGGCATGATACGAGCGCTGGAGCCGCTGACATCCTGCCTCACGCCGGCGCTGGGCCGTGACGCGATCCTCGAAGCCCATGCGCGTCACGAATCGTCGCAGCAGCGCCAGACCCCGGCCAAGCTCTATCGCGATGTCCTCGCCACGGTGTACCGGCGGCTTGCGGAGGACTGGGGCCTCGCGACCTCCTGGGAGGACTGCGTCGCCTACGGGCGATCCGTCGAGGACTGGCCGGCCTTCGACGACACGGCCCAGGCGCTGCGCTACCTGAAGGGCTTCTACAAGCTCGTCATCCTGTCGAACGTCGACAACGCGTCCTTCGCGGCGAGCCAGCGCAAGCTCGGCGTCGCGTTCGACGCGATCTACACGGCGGAGGATATTGGCAGCTACAAGCCGGCCGCCGCCAACTTCGCCTACATGCTGGAGAAGCTGGGTACCCTCGGGATCGCGAAGGCCGATGTCCTGCACACGGCCGAGAGCCTGTTCCACGATCACGTACCCGCGAACGAGTTCGGGCTCGCCTCTTGCTGGATCCACCGCCGTCACGAGATCGAGGGCTACGGTGCGACCATGAATCCCGGCCGGATGCCGCGGATCGATCTGCGGTGCACCAGCATGGCGGATCTCGTACGGGCGCACCAAGAGGCGCTGCGGGCGTGAACGCCGCCAGCTTCCCTTGACATCCGGTGACCCGGATGGATGGTGCGCGGCCATTCCCCAAGCGACCCCTATCATGCATCGTTATCGCAGCCACACCTGCGGCGCGCTCCGCCCGTCCGACATCGGCGCGACCGTGCGCCTCTCCGGCTGGTGCCACCGCGTCCGCGACCACGGCGGCGTGCTCTTCGTCGATCTGCGCGACCAGTACGGCATCACGCAATGCGTGGCGGACACGGATTCGCCGGCCTTCGCGGGCCTCAACGAGGTGCGCTCCGAATGGGTCGTGCGGCTCGACGGCCTCGTGCGCGAGCGCCCGTCCGGCACCCAGAATGCCGAGCTGCCGACGGGCGACATCGAGGTCTACGTGACCGACATGGAGGTGTTAGGGCCGGCGGCCGAACTGCCGCTGCCCGTCTTCGGCGACCTCGAATATCCGGAGGAGGTGCGGCTCAAGTACCGCTTCCTGGATCTGCGCCGCGAGAAGCTGCACGCCAACATCATGCGCCGGACCCAGGTGATCTCGGCCCTGCGCCGGCGCATGGGCGAGGCCGGCTTCAACGAGTTCCAGACCCCGATCCTGACGGCTTCCTCGCCGGAGGGCGCGCGCGACTTCCTGGTTCCGTCGCGCCTCCACCCGGGCCAGTTCTACGCGCTGCCGCAGGCGCCTCAGCAGTACAAGCAGCTGCTCATGATGTCGGGCTTTGATCGCTACTTCCAGATCGCGCCCTGTTTCCGCGACGAGGATCCGCGCGCCGACCGGCTACCCGGCGAGTTCTATCAGCTCGACGTTGAGATGAGCTTCGTCGAGCAGGAGGACGTGTTCGGGACGATGGAGCCCGTCATCCGGGGCATCTTCGAGGAGTTCGCGGACGGCAAGCGGGTCACGGGCGAGTTCCCGCGCATCACCTACGCGGACTCGTTGCTGCGCTACGGCTCCGACAAACCGGACCTGCGCAACCCGCTCGTCATCGCGGACGTGACGGCCGAGTTCGCCGAGGAGGGCGTGACCTTCAACGCCTTCAAGAAGGTGATCGAGGCGGGTGGAGTCGTGCGCGCGATCCCGGCGCCCGAGGGCGGCCAGCAGCCGCGCTCCTTCTTCGACAAGCTGAACGAGTGGGCGCGCGCCGAGGGCGCGGCCGGCCTCGGCTACGTGGTGTTCGGCGACGAGGACGGGCGGCTCGTCGGCAAGGGGCCGATCGCGAAGTTCCTGCCTCTGGACGTGCAGGCCGCGATCGCCATGCGGGCGGGCGTGGGGGCGGGCGACGCAGTGTTCTTCGCGGCCGGCGAGGCGGACAAGGCCGCCTTGCTCGCCGGCAAAGCGCGGACCCGCATCGGCGAGGAACTCGACCTCGTCGACCGCGAGCAGTTCGCGCTGGCCTGGATCGTCGACTTCCCGTTCTACGAATGGGACGAGGACCTGAAGAAGGTCGATTTTGCGCATAACCCCTTCTCCATGCCGCAGGGTGGCATGGCGGCGCTGGAGGGTCAGGAGCCGCTCACCCTCAAGGCGTTCCAGTACGACATCGTGTGCAACGGCTTCGAGATCGCGTCCGGCGGGATCCGCAACCAACTGCCGGACGTCATGGTCAAGGCCTTCGAGATCGCCGGCTACACGCGCCAGGACGTCGAGGAGCGGTTCGGCGGCCTCTATCGCGCCTTCCAGTACGGAGCGCCACCACATGGCGGCATGGCGGCGGGTGTCGACCGGATCGTCATGCTGCTCTGCGGGGCGAAGAACCTGCGCGAGGTCGCGCTCTTCCCGATGAACCAGCAGGCGCTCGACCTCCTGATGGGCGCGCCGTCCGAGCCGAGTCCGAGGCAGCTCCGTGAGCTTCACATCCGGCTGAACCCGCCGGTGAGGTAGGTTCAGGGGTCGATCGAGCGGGCGAACTGCTCGAAGGCGGGCTCGACGAGGTCGGCCAAGCTCCGGCCGGCCTTGATCGCGTCGGCCGCGTCTTCGGCGTGGAAGGGCGTGTCATAGCCGTGCATCGCCCAATGCCGAAAGCCCCGCAGCTTGCGGGCAGACCGCTCCATCTCGAGTGAGATGATCTCGCGGCGGCGTCCGGGGAGCGGACGGGCGGCGCGAGCGATCAATTGAGCGTGCCAATCGGGACCGCTCGGCGGTTCCTCGTCGAGGATCTTCATCACGCGCAGGATCGCGGTTTCCAGAGACGTGTAACCGGACTGGGCGGCGTGCATCAGGGCCATCGCGTCGCGCCCGTCCTCGTCCGATCCGTCGACGTGGAAACGGCCGGTCTCGAACCATGTCGAGGCGCGTCGAAGGTGGCGTGCGCACGACGATGCGGCCGACAGTACGTCAGCCCAGCGCGCATCTTTCACGGCAGGCGTCGCCCCTCTGCGGCGATGCGCGCCCGGAGGTTCGCGCCGGCGAAACCGGCGTGAAGGATGTCGGGCACGAGGCCGAGGGCGAATGCGCGGCTCTCGGCGAGAGCCCAAGCGTCGTCGCGGATCCGCGACGGGAAATCGACGAGAATGTCCACGTCGGAATGGTAGCGAAGTTGCCCCCGCGCGGCCGATCCGAAGATCGTGAAACGGCCGCCATGCTCCCGTGCATACTCGGCAAGATCGCGCGCGAGCACCTCCACGGCATCTGCCATCGCGGCGACTTTCGCGCACTTGCGTTCGCTGAGCGTCGGGTAGGTCACAACCGATCATAGCCGAACGATGCGCAAGAGTCAGGAGCGCTACTTCGCCCGTCCTCGCCCGGTCGCGAGGATCCGCGACATGCGCTCGATCGCGGCCCGGTCGTCGTCGATCTGCCCGGTGAGGAGCCGGCGTAGCAGGAACCCCGATACGAGTTCCGCCAGCATCTCCGTATCGGCGGGGTCGACCTCGCCGCGCCGTGCGGCGTCGCCCAGCATCGCGCGGATCGGCCTCGCGAGTGCCGGGAGCAGGTGTCCCCAGAGCAGCACGAGCGCCGGCTCGGCGCCTTGCGCCTCCGCCACGATGCCGCGGAGCGCGTGGCCGGCAGGCGTCTCGCGCCAGGCCGAGAAGAGCGCGCGAGCATGTGCCGCGAGATCGCCCTTGAGCGCTCCCGTCTCGGGTTCGGCGAGACGCGCAGCCCGCTCCCGCTCGTAGACCGCGACCAGCAAGTCGGTCCGGCTCGGCCACCATCGGTAGATCGTCGGCTTGCCCGCCCCCGCCCGGCGCGCGACCGCGTCGATCGAGAACCCCGCGAACCCGACCTCGCCGAGGAGATCGCGCGCCGCCGCCACGATCGCCGCCTCGGCGGCCGGATTGCGACGCGCGCCGATCGATGCGCGACGCGGTCTCGGGTCCTCGCTCAACGTCATCTCCTCGATCTGCACCGTATCCGAGACGTTTGCCGACCTAAACGGTTCGTTCTGTTCCATAATTTAACGATACGGTTCGTGTTCATAAAGGGCAGTCGCGATACGAACCGTAACGATAACATCAACGACCGTTACGGATCGTATCGATCGTGCGATTAACAGTCCTGCTTGCGTCGCCTCGGCCGATTGGAAACAAGCCTGGAGGGGGCCGCACCGGTCGCGGGACAGGACGGACGTGACGGCGCACGGACAGATCGGACCGGGATTGCTGGAGGCAGTCGTCGTGACGCACGATTCAGCGGGCGTGTTGTCGACCTGCCTCGCGGCGCTCTCCCATGACGGCGTGGCGGCGATCGTGGTCGACAATACGAGCCGCGACGGCTCTGCCGATCTGGCGCGGCGGCTCGGCGCGCGCGTGATCTGCAACGCTCGCAACGAAGGTTACGGCCGCGGGAACAATCGCGGGATCGCGGACGCAACGACCGACTACGTGCTGGTCGCGAACCCGGACGTCGTGCTGGACCGGGGCGCGGCCACGGAGCTTCTCGCGGCCGCCTCGCGCTACCCGGATGCCGGGCTCTTTGCGCCCCGGATCGTTGAGCCCTCCGGACGGTTCTTCTTTCAGCCGCGCTCGCTTCTCGCGCCCTATCTCTCCAATCCAAGCGGTCGTCTCGCGCTGCCCGAGGGCGACGCCTGCGCGCCGTTCCTGTCCGGCGCCTGCCTGATGATCCGGCGCGAGCTCTTCCTGCGTCTCGGCGGGTTCGACCCCGACATCTTTCTCTTCTACGAGGACGACGACCTCTGCCGACGCGTGGCCGATGCCGGGTACGCGCTCGTCCACGTCCACGCGGCGGTCGCGCATCACGTGCGGGGCGGGTCGAGCACGGCCGCGCCGGGCCGCGTCTTCAACGCGCGCTGGCATCTCGCCTGGTCGCGCGGCCATGTATGCCGGAAATACGGGCTGCCCGTGCCGGGCTGGGGAACGATCGTGACGAACGCCTTGCAGGCCGCGGGCTTCGCGCTCCTTCTCGACCGCCACCGGGCGGAGCGCCATGCCGGGGTATCGGCCGGGACGCTCGCGTTCCGGCGCGGCCGCACCGCGCTCGGCCGACAAGGCCTCATGTGAGGTTCGCGCCTCCCATGAGGTTCGCGACGGTGCCCACCATCACGGACGCGATGGCGCGGCCGACGAACGGGTTCGCGGCCGTGCGCCTCGCGCTCGCGGTCGCGGTCGTGGTGAGCCACGCGTTCAGCGTGACGACGGGCCGGGTCGAGGCCGAGCCGCTCCATGCCTGGACGGGCTACACGCTGGGCGAGCACGCGGTGAACGGCTTCTTCGCGATTTCCGGTTTCCTCGTCACGATGAGCTTCGTGCGCCGCGGCCCGCGCGACTACGCGGCGGCGCGAGCGCTCCGCATCGTGCCCGGGCTCCTCGCCGCGGTGCTCGTCGTGGCGCTGGTGATCGGACCGGCCATGACGACCTTCACCGTCCGGCAATACCTGACCGATCCGGAGCTTCGTGTGTTCCTCTTGCGCACCCTGACGACGCTGAAGAGCACCGCGCCGCTACCGGGCGTGTTTCAGGAGAACCCGCTCCATTTCGCGATGGGCACGGTCTGGACGCTGAAATACGAAGTCCTCTGCTACGTCGCGGTGCTGTTGACGGGACTGCTCGGGCTCCTGCGCGGACGCGTCCCGTCGCTCCTCGTCGCGGCCGGCCTGTTCGCGGCCCTCCTGGCGACGAACTTCGTCAAGCCGGACGCGTCCCTCGGGACCACGACGACGTTGCGGCTCGCCTTCATCTTCGCGGCGGGTGCGGTGCTCTATCAATGGCGGGATGCCGTGCGACTCTCCTGGCTCGCGGCGGCGGTTCTCGCCGGGCTCGCGGCCTTGGCAGCCCGGACGCCGGCCTACCCGGCGCTCCTCTACGGCGCGAGCGCGTACGGTGTCCTCCTGATGTCGCTCAGCGCGCCGCTCGCCCGCCCTCTCTTCGATCTGCGCGAAGACCTCTCCTACGGCGTCTACCTCTACGGATGGCCGATCCAGCAGGCGTTGCGCGCGCTCTACCCCGACGCGGGAAGCGCGGCGCTGCTCGCCGTCTCGCTGCCGCTCTCGCTCGCGGTCGCGGCCCTGTCCTGGCGTCTCGTCGAGCGTCCGGCGCTGCGGCTGAAGGCGAGGGCGCTGGGGCTGCGAACCCTCAGGACGATCGAGCCCGCAGCGCCCTGACGGCCGCGATCAGGGCAGGCACGTCGCCCGAGGAGAGGAGAGGCATCAGCGACGTGATCTCGGCGTCCGGCAGGTCCCACCAGGCGGTCTCCAAGAGCGCCGCGACCGTCGGCTCGTCGAAACGCCGCCGGGCGAGCCGCGCCGGGTTCCCGGCCATGATCGCGTAGGGCGGCACGTCGCGCGAGACGACGCAGCGCGCCCCGATCACCGCGCCGTGTCCGACCGTGACGCCCGACATGATCGTCGCGCCTGAGGCCAGCCACACGTCGGAGCCGATCGTCACGTCGCCGCGCGTGCGGTGGTAGCCGTCGCCGAGTGCCCCGGCGCCGGGCCAGCGCTCGGGGAAGGCCGCGAACGGGAAGGTCGTCACCCAGTCGGTGCGGTGGTTGCCACCGAGGAAGATCTCGACCTTGTCGGCGATCGAGCAGAAGCGGCCGATGGTGAGACGCGCGCCCGTCTCCGGAAAGCGCACCTTGGGGCGGCCATAGGAGTGGTCGCCCACCACGAAGCCGTGACGGCGCACCAGCATGTCGAGGTGGTGCGCGGTCCGGTTGTCGCGTCGCCGCGGGTTGCGGAGCCGATCGAGAAGCCGCATCACGTGACCGGGTGATCGAGGCGGGGTGGGCGCGCGCATGGCGGATCTGACGGACGACCTGAAATCGGGCGCGCTGTTCTATCACCGCTATCCTCGGCCGGGAAAACTCGAGATCCAGGCGACGAAGCCGCTCGGCAACCAGCGCGACCTCGCGCTCGCCTACACGCCCGGCGTGGCGATCGCCTGCACGGCCATCGCGGACGACCCGGCCGAGGCCGCGAACCTCACGGCGCGCCAGAACCTCGTGGCGGTCGTGACCAACGGGACCGCGGTGCTCGGCCTCGGCAATATCGGGCCGCTGGCCTCAAAGCCCGTGATGGAGGGCAAGGCCGTCCTGTTCAAGAAGTTCGCCGGGATCGACGTGTTCGACATCGAGGTCGCGGAGAACGACGTCGACCGGCTCGTCGACGTCGTGGCGGCGCTGGAGCCGACCTTCGGGGGCATCAACCTCGAGGACATCAAGGCGCCGGAATGCTTCGACGTCGAGGATCGGTTGAAGGCCCGGATGAAGATCCCGGTCTTCCACGACGACCAGCACGGCACCGCGATCATCGTGGGGGCGGCCGTCGTCAACGCGATGGAGCTCGCGGGCAAGACGATCTCGCAGATCAAGGTCGTGACATCGGGCGCGGGCGCGGCCGCGCTCGCGACGCTCAACCTCCTCCAGACGCTGGGGGTGCGCCGGGAGAACATCTGGATCACCGACATCGAGGGGGTCGTCTACGAGGGCCGCACCTTGCTCATGGACCGCTGGAAGTCGGTCTACGCGCAGCCGACCGACAAGCGCACGCTGGCCGAGGTCATCGAGGACGCGGACGTCTTCATCGGCCTGTCGGCGGCGGGCGTCTTGAAGCCGCCGCTCCTCGCCCGGATGGCCGCGACGCCGCTCATCATGGCGCTCGCGAACCCGACGCCCGAGATCATGCCGGAACTCGCCCGTGAGGCGCGCCCCGACGCGTTGATCTGCACCGGCCGGTCGGATTTCCCCAACCAGGTCAACAACGTGCTCTGCTTTCCCTACATCTTCCGCGGCGCGCTGGATGTCGGGGCCTCGACGATCAACGAGGCGATGAAGGCCGCCGCCGTGAAGGCGATCGCGGCGCTCGCCCGCGAAGCCCCGTCCGACGTCGTGGCGCGCGCCTATGGGGGCGAGGCGCGGCCCTTCGGCCCCGATTCGCTGATCCCGAGCCCGTTCGACCCGCGGCTCATCCTGCGCATCGCGCCGGCCGTCGCCAAGGCCGCGATGGAGACGGGCGTCGCGACCCGCCCTTTGACCGACATCGGCGGCTACATCGAGTCGCTCGACCGTTTCGTGTTCCGGTCGGGCTTCATCATGAAGCCGGTCTTCACGGCCGCGAAGGCCTCGCCGCGCCGCGTCGTCTACGCCGAGGGCGAGGACGAGCGCGTGCTGCGGGCCGTTCAGGCCGTCATCGAGGAGAAGCTGGCGCACCCGATCCTGATCGGCCGGCCGGCGGTCGTCGAGGCGCGGCTGAAACGCTTCGGCTTATCCATGGTGATGGGCCGCGACTTCGACCTCATCAATCCCGAGGACGACCCGCGCTATCGCGACTACGTGGCGACGTATCTCGCGGCGGCCGGCCGCAAGGGCATTACGCCGGACGCGGCCCGCACGCTGGTGCGCACCAACGCGACCGTCATCGGGGCGATCGCTCTGCAACGCGGCGACGCGGAGGCGCTGATCTGCGGGCTGGAGGGGCGCTTCCAGTCGAACCTGCGCCACATTACGACCATCCTCGGCCTCGCGCCCGGCGTGCACCAGCCGGCGGGCCTCAGCCTCCTGGTGACCCAGAAGGGTGCCTACTTCCTGGCCGACACGCACGTGACCGCGGACCCGACGCCCGAGGAGATCGCCGAGATGGCGGTCTCCTGCGCGAGCCATGTGCGGCGCTTCGGCATCGAGCCCCGCATCGCGCTCCTGTCGCATTCCGATTTCGGCTCGGCCGACACCGAGTCGGCGCGCAAGATGCAGCGCGCCCTGGCGCTCGTGCGCGCGGCCGCGCCCGATCTCAAGATCGATGGCGAGATGGCGGCCGACACTGCGCTGAATCAGCTGATCCGCGATCGCGTGAACCCGTCCTCGACGCTGGAGGGCGAGGCGAACGTGCTCATCATGCCGAATCTCGACGCCGCGAACATCGCGTTCCAGCTCGTGAAGGTGGTGGCGGACGCGCTGCCGGTCGGGCCGATCCTCATCGGGCCCGCCAAGCCCGCCCACATCCTCACGCCCTCCGTCACGGCGCGCGGCATCGTCAACATCACCGCGGTCGCGGTCGTGGAGGCGCAGTCGCAGGCACCCTCGCCGGAGGTCTGATGCGCTACTCGGAGGTCGCCGTGACGTCGACCTGTTCGAGGATCGCGCGCGGGTCGGATCCCATGACGAGATCCGCGATCCCGAGCCCGGCCGCGTCCTTCGCGGTCAGGGCGATCACGAGGCGGCCAGGTTTCTGGACAAAGCGTGAGAGCGCGGTCCCGAGCGTCTGCGCACCTGCATCGGTGCCGAGCGCCATCAGGACGCCGAACCCGGCCGCTCCCGCGTATTGCCGGCTCACGTCGTCGGGCTTCGCGCCCGTGAGCCGCGCCTGCCGCGAGACGAGTCGCTCGGCGAAGCCGCCATTCTCGATCGTGACGTCGAGGCGCCGCGCCCGCATTCCGAGGAGCGCCATGGCGGCGCGGGTCGTGTCCCGCTGGAACAGGTCCGGCGAGACCTGGATGAGGCGCGCAGCGACCCCGACTTCCCCCATACCATCCGCACGCAACCGCAATCGATCGATCGACAGCTCTTCGCGCGGCTCGTCATAGGTCGCCGCGCCTTCGATCGAGCCTGCGAGGTTCGCATAGCCGAGCTCGACGAGCGGCTTCACCGCCGGGTCCTGCGGACGCAACGGCATCGCGATCTCGCGGGCCGCGAAGCTGAACGCCGCCGGCGAGGCCGTGGCCTGGGCGGCCACGGTGGATCGCGTGATGCCGAGATCGACCGTCCCGATCGTCACGGCGTTCCGGTCGGGCCCAGCAAGGGCGACCGCGTCGAGGCGGATCGATCCCGAGCCCGGCAACAAACGGCTGAAGGCGCTGCCGCTCTGCGTCGCCGCGTTGTCGCCCGAGACGCTGCCCAGCGTGGCGTGGGCGATTGTGAGGCGCCCGTCCGTTCCACCGACCTCCACGTCGTCCAAACTCAGCGCAGGCGTCCCCTCCGCGTGGCCGATCCGCCCGATCCGGGCCGCCTGCCGGTCCGGCCCGGCGAGTTCGATGCCGAGGCCGCCGGCCTCGAACGAGCCGATTGCGACGCATCCGGCGAGGTCCGTCAGGAGCGCCGCGAGCCTCTCTGTCGGCATCGGATCTGAAGGGGAAGAGAGCGCCGCGACGGCCGATGTCCAGCCTGTGGTGGTCCGGCGTGCCCGCACGTCCCGCGAGGTGAAGCGATCGAGCCGCAGCGTCGCGCCGCCGGGCTCGGTGAGCCTGAGCGCCTCGAGCGAGACGGAGCCGTAGAGCACCCGAAGGGCCTCGCCCGTTCCCGGCTCGGCGAGCGACCCCGCGAGCGCGAGGTCCAGGTCCAGGATCGTCACGCGGCCGATGTCGCCGTGCAAGACCCCGTCCTGGGCCTTGGCCCCGACCGGGATGGCGGAGATCTCGGACGTGCCGGCCGTGAGGGCCGCGACCCGGCCACCCGCGATGCCTGACGCGCGAATATCGCGGGTGGTGATCGTCACGCGTCCGTCTGCCGGACCCGTCTCGACCGAGACTAGCGGTATGACGATCTCCTCCGCGTCGAGCGCGCGCAACCGGTCGAGGTTGCCGGCCGTCGCAGGATCGGCGAGTCGAACGAGTTCGTCACGGCTCGCGCGTGTTCCGCGGACGAACAATGTCGGGATGCGATAGGTGAAGGGACCGGCCGTGTAGCTCAGGTCCGTCAGCATGACGTCGGCAGCCCGTGCGGCACCGCCCGACGCGCCGAATGCGACCGCGAGCACCAGGGCGTAGAGGCAGCCCCGCTGTGCCCGACCGGACACGCTCCCGTTCGTCACGGGCAGCTTGGCCGTCAGATCGCGAACGAGGTACCGCAGCCGCAGGACGCCGTCGCCTGCGGATTGGAGATCTGGAAGGACTGGCCGATCAGGTTGTCGACGAAATCGACGATCGAACCTTTGAGATACTGCAGCGATGTCTCGTCGACGAGCACGGTCGCGTCGCCCCGCTCGACCACCCTGTCGTCGCCGTGGCGCTCGTGGTCGATGTCGAACCCGTAGCTGAACCCTGAGCAGCCGCCGCCGTTCACGCTGATGCGGAACATGGAGCCCTCCGGCTCCCCGGCCAGGATCTCGCCGATCCTGCGCGCCGCGTTGTCGGTGAGGATGATGTCGGTCATGAGCGCGTTCATGGTGTCGGGCTCGGTGTCGTGTCAGCTGCGCGCGTTGCGCCGCCTCGCTATTGCAAGGTAAGGGGCGGCCCGAAGCCGTGCAACCCGGGACGAATGTGGTGTCCTCAGAGCGAGGCTCGCGCGCCGCTTACGCATGCGATCCGGCGGCGAGCCGTGGCCGGCTCCATCCGGAGGCGTCATCGCCCACGCGGGGCGAGTTCCAGCGCGACCGCGACCGCATCCTGCACTCGGCGGCATTTCGCCGGCTGATGCACAAGACGCAGGTCTTCATCTATCACGAAGGCGACCACTTCCGGACCCGCCTGACGCATACGCTGGAGGTGAGCCAGATCTCCCGGGCGTTGGCGCGCTCGCTCCGGCTCGACGAGGATCTGGCGGAGGCCGTCGCCTTGGCGCACGATCTCGGTCACACCCCGTTCGGTCATACCGGCGAGGACGCGCTCGACGACTGCCTCTCCGAGATCGGCGGCTTCGATCACAACGCCCAGGCGTTCCGTGTCGTCACCCGGCTGGAGCGGCGCTACGCGGCCTTCGACGGGCTGAACCTCGCGGCCGAGACGCTGGAGGGGTTGGTCAAGCACAATGGACCCCTCCTGGACGCGGGGGGGCGGCCGCTCGGTCGCTATGCCGAGCGGGGCGTGCCGGCCACGATCCTCGACTATGACGGGGCTCGCCCGCTCGGCCTCGCGACCCATGCGCCCGCCGAGGCGCAGGCGGCGGCGCTCGCGGACGACATCGCGTACGACGCGCACGACCTCGACGATGGCTTGCGGGCCGGCATCCTGGAGATCGAGGATCTGCGTGCCGTGCCGCTTCTCGACGAGCTCCTGCGCGAGATCGCCGCGGCGTACGGTGCGCTCGACCCCTCGCGACGCATCCACGAACTCACCCGCCGCGTCATCACGCGCCTCGTCGAGGACGCCATCGGGGAGAGTTCGCGCCGATTGGACGGGCTGGCGCCGTCCTCGCCGGACGCGATCCGGCAAGCCGGCGAACCGGTCGTCGCGTTCTCGCCCGCGATGGCGGAGAGCGACCGCGCGATCAAGGCCTACCTGTTCCCGGCGCTCTACCACCATCCGCGCATCATGGCGGTCCGCCGCGACGCGGAGGCCGTGGTGCGCGACCTCTTCGCCCGGCTCGTCGCCGAACCCGCCTGCCTGCCCGAGGATTGGCGCTCCGATGCCGAGGTCCTGTCCGGCGCGAGGCTCTCCCGCCGCGTCGGGGACTATATCGCGGGGATGACCGACCGCTACGCGCTGCAGGAGCATCGCAGGCTGTTCGCCACGACGCCGAGCCTGCGGATCGCCTGAGGCAGGCAGCCAGGGATCGAGGAACGGACCCCGGTCGGCCCGAAATCGCGGGTGTTGCGGGTGACGACGGTCAGGCCGTGCACGAGCGCGGTCGCCGCGACGTCACTCGCGTCAGCTCGTCTGGCGTGACACGGGGCAGGGGGGTTGCTAGAGGGTGCGCCCTGCACGTTCGCGAACGTCTTCGCCCGACCGCGACCGCCAACCCGGTCCCAACCCCGACCATTCATGAACATCTTCGGCCTCTTCGAGCGGCGCGTCGCGGACGCCGTGCAGCGTCTGGTCGAGGCCGGGCGCGTCCCGGCCGGGATCGACGTGTCGCGCGTGCTAGTCGAGCCGCCGCGCGACGCGTCCCACGGCGACCTCGCGACGAACGCCGCCATGGCGATCGCCAAGGCCGCACGTCTGAACCCGCGCGAGCTCGCGGCCCTGATCGCGGCGGATCTCGAGACGGATCCCCGCATCGCGTCCGTGTCGGTCGCGGGGCCTGGCTTCATAAATATCGCGCTCCATCCCGCCGTGCTGCACGAGGTGGTCCGCGTGGCACTCGCCGACCCGGAGAGCTACGGACGGAGCGGGCAGGGCGCAGGGCGGTCGGTCAACGTCGAATACGTGTCCGCGAACCCGACCGGGCCGATGCATGTCGGGCACGGACGCGGTGCCGTGTTCGGAGACGCCTTGGCGTCGCTCCTCGCCTTCGCGGGCTTCGCGGTCACGCGCGAGTACTACGTGAACGATGCGGGCGCGCAGGTCGACGTACTCGCCCGCTCCGCCTACCTGCGCTACCGCGAGGCGCTGGGCGAAAAGATCGGTGCGATCCCAGAGGGGCTCTACCCGGGCGACTACCTGAAGCCGGTCGGAGCGACGCTCGCCGACCTCCATGGCCGCGCGTTGCTCGACAAGCCCGAGGGCGAGTGGCTGCCGACCGTGCGCGCCGCCGCGATCGCCGACATGATGACGTTGATCCGCGAGGACCTCGCGGCGCTCGACATCCGCCACGACGTGTTCTTCTCGGAGCGCTCGCTCGCGGGCGGCGCGACCGACGAGATCGCCGCGACGATCGCCGAGCTGCGCGGCCGGGACCTCGTCTACGAGGGCCGCCTGCCACCCCCAAAGGGACAGCTCCCCGAGGATTGGGAGGATCGCGAGCAGACGCTCTTTCGCGCGACGCAGTTCGGTGACGACGTCGATCGGCCGCTGCTCAAGTCGGACGGCTCCTACACCTATTTCGCGGCCGACATCGCGTATCACCGCTCGAAGTTCGTCCGCGGCTTCGGCCGGATGATCGACGTCTGGGGCGCGGATCACGGCGGCTACGTGAAGCGGATGACGGCTGCCGTGACCGCCGTCACGGCCGGCCAAGCCGAGCTCGACGTGAAGCTCTGCCAACTCGTGCGGCTGCTGCGCCGGGGCGAGCCCGTCAAGATGTCGAAGCGCTCGGGCGACTTCGTGACCTTACGCGAGGTCGTGGACGAGGTCGGGCGAGATTCGGCGCGATTCATGCTGCTCTACCGCAAGAACGATGCGACGCTGGATTTCGACCTCGCCAAGGTGGTCGAGCAATCCAAGGACAACCCGGTCTTCTACGTCCAGTACGCCCACGCCCGCATCGCGTCCGTGTTCCGGCAGGCGGGTCGCGTCGTGGATCCCGCGGATGCCGACCTGTCCTGCCTCGCCGATGAGACCGAGATCGAGCTGCAGCGCCGCATCGCCCAGTTCCCGCGGCTGGTCGAGGCCGCGGCGGCGGCGCACGAGCCGCATCGCGTCGCATTCTACCTCTACGAGCTCGCGGGCGTCTTCCACGCGCTCTGGAACAAGGGCAAAGACTTGCCGCAATTACGCTTTGTTAAGCAGGATGATGAAGCCTCCACGCGGGCGAGGCTCGCACTGCTCGGCGCGCTGAAAGGCGTGCTGGCCGCAGGGCTCGGTATCCTCGGCGTGTCCGCGCCCGAGGAGATGCGATGACGGCCGCCTGGCGGCCGGTCTCGCGTCGCCGCGTGGACCGGAGTTGAGTTGAGGCCATGAGCGACACGAGACATCAGCGCTTCGAGATCGATCTCGACGAAATCGAGCGGCAGCTCCGCCGGTCGGTCGAGGGTGCGAGCGCGGCCGCCGCACAATCGAAGAGCGACCCGCTGGCCGAGCTCGCGCGGATCGTCGGGCAGGACGACCCGTTCCGCAACATCCTGGGCGCGACACCGGTCGCGAAGGCCGCGATGCCGTCATCTCGCTCCGAGGACGTCCCGCCAGCCCCACCGGTAGATCACGACGCGACGCTGGATTTCACGCACGAGGATCTGGCGCTGCTGCGCGGCGAGCCCGAATTCCGCGCCGGGCCGTCCCGGTTCGATCCAGTGGCGGACGCCTACGGGTCCGTCGAGAATGCGGTCGACGTCGAGGATCTCCAGCCCCTGCGTCCGCGGCGGTCCCGTGGGCGGCTTGCGGCGCTGGTCGCCGTGCTTGGCGTCGCGGCGGCCGGCGTCGCGGGGGCGGTCGCCTACCGCAACACCGGCGGTAGCTTCAATTTCACCGGCGTGCCGCCGATCATCAAGGCCGATACCTCGCCCGTGAAGG
>CAHJXE010000042.1 GCA_903644085.1 Hyphomicrobiales bacterium | reverse complement strand
GGGACCTGGCGTCGCGCTCGCGGTCGGGCGGCGGCTCCGGCGCGGGGACGGCCCGTTCAAGAAGGTGCAGTCGCGCGTCGCGAACGCGGTGCGCCGCGCGATCCTGCGGGACGACACGCCCGATACCGCCTGCGGCCACAAGGCGTTCCGTCGCGACGTGTTCCTGGCGCTGCCCTTCTTCGACGCGCTGCACCGGTTCCTGCCGGCCCTCGTGCGGCGGGACGGCCACGGGGTCGTGCAGGTCGACGTCGTGGACCGGCCGCGCACCGCCGGACAGTCGCATTACGGCTTCTTCGACCGGCTCGGCGTCGGCATCCTGGACCTGTTCGGGGTGTGGTGGCTCATCCGCCGCCGCCGGCACGTCCCGCGGGCCGGGGGCGCCTGATGCTGTTCGGTCTCTCCAGCAATTTCGGCGCGTATCTCTACGAGGTCTTCGTCGCCCGGGCCGACCTGATCCTGGCGCTCGGGCTTGGCGGTCAGCTCCTGTTCTCGGTGCGCTTCCTCGTCCAGTGGCTCGCGAGCGAGCGCGCCGGGCGCACCGTCGTGCCGGTCGCCTTCTGGTACGTCTCGCTCGCGGGCGGGATCGTCACGCTGGTCTACGGGCTGATCCGGCGCGACGCCGTGATCATTCTCGGCCAGGCGCCCTCCATCTTCATCTACTCGCGCAACCTCGCGCTCGTGTTCCGCGAGAGGCGGCGGCGCGGCACGGTTCTGTCGGCCGGCGAGGAGGCGCCACCCGCGTGAGCCGTTGGAACGGTTGTTGCGACGCCCGTTCAGGTCAAGGATCGAAGGGGTTCCGCGATGGCTGCACGGTGGTTGTCCGCTCTCGCAATCGGGATCTGCGTCTCGGCGTTCGCCGGCCCGGCCGACGCGCAGCAGGTGCTCGCGAACGTCAAGCAGAAGGGCTTCGTCCAGTGCGGCACGAACCCGGCCCTGCCCGGGTTCGCCCAGCCGGACGCCCAAGGCAACTGGAACGGGTTCAACGTCCTATACTGCCGCGCGCTGGCGGCCGCGATCTTCGGCGACGGAACCAAGGCGCGCTTCACGCCGCTCTCGCCCAAGGACCGGTTCACGGCCGTCCAGTCGGGCGAGGTCGACGTTCTCATCGCGAACGCCACCGTGACCGCGTCGCGCGACACGGCGCTCGGCCTCAGTTTCCCGGCGGTCAACTTCTACGATGGCCAGGGCTTCATGGTGCGCAAGAAGCTCGGCGTCTCCTCCGCGAAGGAGCTGTCCGGGGTGTCGGTCTGCGTCACCCAGGGCACGACGACGGAGCTGAACCTCGCGGACTACTTCCGCAGCCAGGGCATGAAGTACGAGGTCGTGGGTTTCGCGGCGACCGACGAATCCTACAAGGCCTACGATAGCGGCCGCTGCGACGTCTACACGACCGACATGTCGGGCCTCTACGCGCAACGGCTGCGCGCGGCCGATCCGGACGAGCATGTCATCCTGCCGGAGATCATCTCCAAGGAGCCGCTCGCCGCGGCCGTCCGCAAGGGCGACACGCAATGGGCGGACGTCGTGAAGTGGGTGCACATGGCGCTGATCGACGCCGAGGAGCTCGGCATCACCAAGGCCAATGCCGACGAGATGCTGAAATCGTCCAACCCCGAGATCCGCCGAATGCTCGGCGTCGAGGGCTCCTACGGCGAGGGTATGGGGCTGCCGAAGGACTGGGCCTACCGCATCGTGAAGGCGGTCGGGAACTACGCCGAGGTCTACGACGTGACGGTCGGCGAGGCCTCGCCGCTCAAGATCAAGCGCGGGCCGAACGCGCTGTGGTCGAAGGGCGGGCTCCAGTACGGGTTGCCGGTGCGGTAGGCGTGCCGCTGGCGAACCCGACGGCGTCGCGCGCCGCAGGACGATCACGCCGCCTCTTCGACGATCAGGTCGCGTGAGGCGGTGCTGCGGTTGTCCCCGAGAGCGGCCTGCCTCGCGGTCGCATCACGCTTGGGCGGTGCGCCGAACAGACGGCTGTAGTCGCGACTGAACTGGGAGGGGCTCTCGTACCCGACCTGGAAGCACGCGGTCTCGACGTTCAGTGCGTTCGAGATCATGAGCCTCCGGGCTTCGAGAAGGCGAAGCCGCTTCTGGTATTGGAGCGGGCTCATCCCGGTAAGCGCCTTGAAACGACGATGGAACGCCGACGCGCTCAGTCGGGCGATCGCGGCCATCTCCTCCACCCGAACGGTCTCTCGGAAGCGCTCCCGGAGATCGTGCAAGGCTTGTAGCACGGGCCGTGACGGGCTGTTCACCAGGGTCAACCTCGCGATGTCACCGCGATGGGGGCCAGTCAGGAGCCAGTAGCAGATCTCCCGCATGATGACGGGATGGAGAGCCGGGATCGCGCTCGGCGTATCGAGGAGACGCACGAGGCGGAGCGCGCAGTCGGCGAGCGGCCCCTGAAAATCGGTGACGAGAACGCCGCGGCCCGTCTCCCCGCTCGATCTCGGCGCAACGTCCAGGCCCTCCGCGACACTCCTCATGATCGCCACGTCGAGTTCGAAGGCCAGGACGAGGCAAGGCTCGCCGGGGCTGGCCTCCACCACGCGCCCGGTCGAGGGTGTCTCGACGCCCACCACCAACGCCTGACCCGCTCGATAGACGAGCTGATCGCCGCCGAACGACGCCCATTTGGTACCTTGCGCGACGATGCACATGGATGGCCTGAAGATCATGTGGCTCGGCGGCTTGGGACGGTCCGAGCGCATGATCACCATGCCCTCGATGGCTGTCGCGTAAGGGCTGTCGCCGGGCTCGCGCTCCGTGTAGCGCAGCATCGCTCGCACCAGCGATCTCACGTCCGATCAAGCCTTCCGTTTCGACGCCTCACGGGATTACCGGAATGAGCAGGAACAGGCAAGAAACCGACGCCTTCAGTCATTCCGAACGCGACTCCGGTCCTGCATACCGGCATCTCCAAGGAGCACAGCGATGTCGGACAGCAAGATTTCCATCGTCACCGGCGGCAGCCGAGGCATAGGACGGGACACGGTTCTTCGCCTCGCCATGCGAGGCATCCGCTCGATCTTCACCTACAACGCGACGCGGGAGGAGGCCGACACCGTCGCCGCCCTGGCTGCCGAGGCGGGCGCTCCCTCCGTCGCCCTCCAGCTCGACGTCGGCGACAGCACCTCGTTCGACCGCTTCGCGCACGAGGTTCGGGGCACCCTCGCCAAGATGGGCGCGGAGCATTTCGACTATCTGGTCAACAATGCCGGTACGTCATCCAGTAGCAGCCTGGAGACGATTACCGAGGCGGAGATGGATGGCCTCTACAACGTTCACTTCAAAGGCGTTATGTTTCTCACCCAGAAGCTGCTGCCTCTCATCAACGATGGTGGCCGCATCATCAATATCTCGTCAGGTCTCGCACGTTTCGCCATGGCGAGCCGTATCGGATATGGGCCGATCAAGGCGGCCGTGGAATCGTTGAGCCGGAACATGGCGCTCGAGTTGGCGCCGCGCCGGATCGCGGTCAACGTGGTCGCGCCGGGACCGATCGCGACCGATTTCAGCGGCGGCATCGTTCGTGACAATCCCGAGGTCAACAAGGCGGTCGCCGCCCATACGGCGCTGGGGCGCGCCGGACTGCCGGGTGATGTCGGGCCGGTGATTGCCGGGCTGCTCTCCGACGATTTCGGTTGGGTCAACGCCCAACGCATCGAGGTCGCCGGCGGCATCCACATCTAGCCGGTGGCCGTGTCGGGCTGAGCCACACCTTGTCAACACCCCGCGGTTCTCGGACAGTCGCGGGTGCAGAGCCGACCTTGGCTCGACCCTACTTCGTCGCCGTTAGCCGGGCGAAGCCGGCGTCCAGGTCCGCCTTGAGGTCGTCGAGGTCCTCGAGCCCGATATGGAAGCGCAGCGCCGGACCGGCGGCGTCCCAGCGCGTGACGGTCCGGAAGGGCGCGGGGTCGAAAGGCGTGACCAGGCTCTCGAACCCGCCCCAGGACGCCCCCATGCCGAACAGCTCGAGCCCGTCCAGCATGGCGGCGACGGCCGTCATGGAGGCGGGCTTCAGCACGACCGCGAAGAGGCCGGACGCGCCCTTGAAGTCGCGCCGCCAGATCGCGTGGCCGGGATCGGTCTCCAGCGCCGGGTGCAGCACGCGCTCGACCTCCGGCCGGGCTGCCAGCCAGCGCGCCATGTCGAGCGCCTGGCGCTCGTGCTCCTTCAGGCGCAGAGCCATGGTGCGCAGGCCGCGCAGGCCGAGAAACACGTCCTCCGGCCCGGCGCAGATCGCCATCGCGTAGAAGGTGTCATGGAGCGGCTTCCACCAGCGCTCGTTCGCCGACGTCATGCCGAGCAGGAGGTCGGACCCGCCCGAGAGATACTTGGTGCCGGCCTCGATGCAGATGTCCACGCCCATCGCGTGCGGGGGGAAGAAGAGCGGCGTCGCCCAGGTATTGTCCATGAGGACGCAGATGTCGCGCGCCTTCGCGGCCGCGACGATCGCCGGGATGTCCTGCATCTCGAAGGTCAGCGAGCCCGGCGCCTCGGTGAACACCGCCGCCGTGTTGGGGCGGAACAGCTCCGCGATGCCGGCCCCGACGAGCGGATCGTAATAGGTCGTCTCGACCCCGAAGCGGCGCATCACCCCGTCGCAGAAGCCGCGCGTCGGCCGGTACACGCTGTCCGGCACGAGGAGATGGTCGCCGCTCTTCAGGCAGGCGAGCAGACCGATCGTGATCGCCGCGAGCCCGGAGGCCGTCAGCACCGTCCCGGCCGCGCCCGCGAGCTCGCTCCACGCGGTCTCGAGCGAACGGATCGTCGGCGTGCCCCGCGTCCCGTAGGGAAAGGGCGCGCGCCGGTTCAGGAAGTCGTCGGTCGTCGGGTAGAGCACCGTCGACCCGCGATAGATCGGCGTGTTCACGAACCCGTACTGGTCGGAGGGGTCGCGTCCGGCATGGACGAGGCGGGTGCGCTCGCCGAAGCGCTCGCGGTTCTCGGGAGGGTGGTTGGCCATGCGGGGCTGAGTAGCCCGGCCGCGCGCGACGTCAAGCGAAGGTTGAAGGCCTGCGCTCTTGACCGGGATCGGGTGCTCGGGTCCCATGGCACCGATACTGCTGGGCGGGCGATCGACGACAGCCGATCCCGTGCGAGGCCGCCAGCCCTTGGCGGCGAACCATCCGGACCTTTTCGAGCCCGACTTCATCGGGACAGAGTGGAGACAGAGTGACGATGACGAGACAAATAGCCTCGATGGCGCTGGGACTGGGCGTGGGCCTCCTCGGAGCCGCCCTCGCGACCGGCGCCTCCGCCCAGCAGACGCTGGCGAACGTGAAGCAGAAGGGCTTCGTGCAATGCGGCTCCAACACCGGCCTCGCGGGCTTCGGCGTGCCGGACGCGAAGGGCGAGTGGACGGGCTTCGACGTGGATTACTGCCGCGCCGTCGCGGCCGCGGTCTTCAACGACCCGAAGAAGGTCCGCTTCATCCCGCTCTCCTCGAAGGACCGCTTCACGGCGCTCCAGTCGGGCGAGGTCGACCTCCTCGTGCGCAACTCGACCGCCACCATGTCGCGCGACACGGCGCTCGGCATCACCTTCACGGGCGTGAACTACTATGACGGCCAGGGCTTCATGGTGCGCAAGAAGCTCGGCGTCTCCTCCGCGAAGGAGCTCTCCGGCGCGTCCGTCTGCACGCAGCAGGGCACCACGACCGAGCTGAACCTCGCGGACTTCTTCCGCCGCAACAACCTGAAATACGAGGTCGTGGCCTTCGCGTCCTCCGACGAGACCTTCAAGGCCTACGACACGGGCCGCTGCGACGCGTTCACGACCGATTCCTCGGGCCTCTACGCCGAGCGCCTGCGCGCCTCCGCGCCGGACGACCACATCGTGCTGCCCGAGATCATCTCGAAGGAGCCGCTCGGCCCGTCGGTCCGCAAGGGCGACGCGCAGTGGGCCGACATCGTCAAATGGGTCGGCTACGCGATGCTCAACGCCGAGGAGAACGGCGTCACCCAGGCGAACGTCGACCAGATGCTGAAATCCGACAACCCCGAGGTCAAGCGTCTGCTCGGCACCGAGGGCAAGTTCGGCGAGGGCATCGGCCTCACGAACGACTGGGCGTACCGCGTCGTCAAGCTCGTGGGCAATTACGGCGAGTCCTTCGAGCGCAACGTCGGCCAGGGCTCGCCGCTGAAGATCAAGCGCGGCCTGAACGCGCTCTGGACCCAGGGCGGCCTGCAATACGGCATCCCGGTCCGCTGAATACGGATGGGTGTCGGGAGGGCGCCTGCGGGCGCCCTCTTCGTCGCGGGCGAGCGATCTCGGCCCGAGTCTTGCTCGCGAACAACCGCTGACAATCTTCGCCGACCGGGACGATCCGGCGGGACACGAGTGAGGGGCGTTACGTGTCGACCATCGCACAAGCGGCGCCGCCCTCGCGCGGATCCGTCCTCTACGATCCGAAGATCCGGGGCGCCGCCTATCAGATCCTGCTCGTGGTCGTCGTGGCTTTCCTGATCTACTCGGCCTCCGTCAACGCCATCGACAACCTGCGGGCCGCCAAGATCGCGTCCGGCTTCGGCTTCCTGGAGAATACCTCCGGTTTCGACGTCAACCAGACGCTGGTCTCCTACGGGGCGACCTCGACCTACGGCCGCGCCTTCGTGGTCGGGCTCCTCAACACGCTGCTGGTCGCGGCGATCGGGATCGTGCTCGCGACGTTCCTCGGGTTCTTCATCGGGGTCGCCCGGCTGTCGCCGAACTGGATCGTGGCGCGGGTCGCGACGGCCTATGTCGAGCTCATCCGCAACCTGCCGCTCCTGCTGCAACTCCTCTTCTGGTACATCGCGGTGCTGCGGCCCCTGCCGGACGCCCGCAACTCGGTCAGTTTCGGGCTCGGCTTCTTCCTCAACAATCGCGGCATGTATCTCCCGCGACCTCTCATCGACGGCGACGCGTGGTACGTGGTGATCGCGTTGGGCATCGGCGTCGTGGCGGCGCTCGCCTTCGGGGGCTGGGCGCATCGCCGGCAGATGACGACCGGCACGCAATACCCGGTGGTCCGGACGGGAGCCCTCCTGATCCTGGGCCTGCCGGCGCTCGTCTGGATCCTGACCGGGATCACCGCCGGCAACCCGATCGCCTTCGAGATCCCCGAGCAGACGCGCTTCAACCTGCGCGGCGGGCTCCAGGTCTTCCCGGAATTCGTCGCGTTGACGCTGGGTCTCGTGATCTACACCGCGGCCTTCATCGCGGAGGTGGTCCGCGCCGGCATCCTGGCGGTGTCCAAGGGGCAGACGGAGGCGGCGGACGCCCTCGGGCTGCGCTCGGCCACGACGCTCAAGCTCGTCGTGATCCCGCAGGCGATGCGGGTCATCACGCCGCCGCTGACCAGCCAATATCTCAACCTCACGAAGAACTCGTCGCTCGCGGTGGCGATCGGCTACCCGGACCTCGTCCAGGTCTTCATGGGCACGGTGCTGAACCAGACCGGCCAGGCGATCGAGTGCGTGGCGATCACCATGGCGGTCTACCTCGCGATCAGCCTCATCACGTCGGCCGTCATGAACAGCTACAATCGCCGCATGGCGATGGTCGAACGCTAGAGCGAGCGCGACACATGGCCGTGCACACCCTCTCCTACGTCCAGACCGCCCAGGCAGATACGCTGCCACCGCCGCTCCTCGTGCGCGGGCCGATCGCCTGGGTGCGGCAGAACCTGTTCTCGTCGATCCCGAACACGATCCTGACGCTCGTCGTCGTGTACCTGCTCTATGTCGTGATCCCGCCGGTGATCCGGTTCCTGATCACTGACGCGGTTTGGACCGGCATCGACCGCAACGCCTGCCGGGAGGACGTGATCCATCGTCCGGTCGGGGCGTGCTGGGCGTTCGTCGCCGACCGGCTCAGCTACTTCACCTACGGGTCGTACCCGATCCCGGAGCGCTGGCGCGTCGACGTGTTCTTCGCGCTGATGGCGGTCGGCATCGCGTGGATGCTGTGGCTGAAGGCGCCCGCCAAGGGCCTCGGGGCGCTCTACTTCTTCGTCGTGTTCCCGATCGCGTCCTTCATCCTGCTGACAGGGTGGAGCGCGGTCGGGCTCACGCCCGTGCCGACGGCGTTCTGGGGCGGCATCATGCTGACGCTGCTCGTGTCGATCGTGGGCATCGTGTTCTCGCTGCCGTTCGGGATCCTCCTCGCGCTCGGCCGGCGCTCCAAGCTGCCGCTCGTGCGGCTCGCCTCGGTGATCTTCATCGAGGTGGTGCGAGGCGTGCCGCTCATCACCGTGCTCATCATGGCGAACACGATGCTGCCGCTCTTCCTACCGCAGGGCGTCTCGGTCGATCGCCTGTTGCGGCCGCTCGTCGGCGTGTCGCTGTTCTCCGCCGCCTACATGGCCGAGGTCGTGCGCGGCGGCCTCCAGGCGGTGCCGAAGGGCCAGTACGAGGGCGCGATGTCGCTCGGGCTCGGCTACGGGCGGATGATGTACTTCATCGTCCTGCCGCAGGCGCTGCGGATCGTGATCCCGGGCATCGTCAACACCTTCATCGGCCTGTTCAAGGACACGACGCTGGTCTCGATCGTCGGCCTGCTCGACCTCGTGCGCGCCATCGAGGCCTCGCGCGTCGACCCGATCTGGGCGGCGCCGACCGTCAGCTACACGGGCTACGCCTTCGCGGCCCTGTTCTACTGGATCTGCTGCTTCGGCATGTCGCGATATTCGATCATGGTGGAGCGGAAACTCGCGGCCGGACAACGACGGTGATCACCATGGCGACGGCAGAACAGACCTTGAACACGGCTCCCCAGGCGCTCGGCGCGCCGATCGTCGAACTCGCGGGCGTCAACAAGTGGTACGGCGAGTTCCACGTGCTGCGCGACATCAACCTGTCGGTCGCGAAGGGGGAGCGCATCGTGATCTGCGGGCCGTCGGGCTCCGGCAAGTCCACGATGATCCGATGCGTCAACCGGCTGGAGGAGCACCAGAAGGGCCGCATCGTCGTCGACGGGACGGAACTCACCAACGACCTCAAGAAGATCGACGAGATCCGCCGCGAGGTCGGCATGGTGTTCCAGCACTTCAACCTGTTTCCTCACCTCACCATCCTGGAGAACTGCACGCTGGCGCCGATCTGGGTGAAGAAGATGCCCAAGAAAGAGGCGGAAGAGGTCGCGATGAAGTATCTTCGCCGCGTGAAGATCCCCGAGCAGGCGAACAAGTACCCGGGTCAGCTCTCGGGCGGGCAGCAGCAGCGCGTCGCGATCGCGCGTTCGCTGTGCATGTCGCCGAAGATCATGCTGTTCGACGAGCCGACCTCGGCGCTCGATCCCGAGATGGTGAAGGAGGTGCTGGACACGATGGTCGGCCTCGCGGACGAGGGCATGACCATGCTCTGCGTGACCCACGAGATGGGCTTCGCCCGGCAGGTCGCGAACCGCGTCATCTTCATGGATGCCGGGCAGATCGTCGAGATGAACCGGCCGGACGAGTTCTTCAAGAACCCGCAGCACGAGCGCACCCGCCTCTTCCTCAGCCAGATCCTGCACTGAGGAAGGTCGCGGCCTCACGCTGATCATCGATCGTCGCCCGCGATCGCATGGCGACCTACGGCGCCGAGATCCCGTTCGTGGATCATTGCGGGATCGTCGCGCTGGAGCCGCGCGACGGCCGGACCTATCTTCGCGTCGTGCTCGGGCCGGAGCATCAGAACAATCTCGGCATCGCGCATGGCGGGTTGATCGCCACGTTGCTGGATGTCGCGATGGGCACGGCCGCGCGATCCAACGTCGGCCAACCGGTCATGACGCTCTCGATGCAGTCGAGTTTTCTCGCGCCGGGCCGCGGCGTGCTGGACGCCGAGGGACGCCTCCTCCGCGCGGGTCGCTCGATCGCCTATTGCGAGGCGACGATCACGGGCCCCGAGGGCGAGATCGTGGCCACCGGGAGCGCGGTCATGAAGATCGTGCGCAGATCTGCCTGATCGCCGACCCTGGCTGATCGCCCGCTCGAACCCCGTTCGATGAACTTCGCGGCGCGCTCGCGCGTTCTACGCCGCGAAACGGAGAATCGTCATGAGCTCTCGTGCACTCACGTTGTGTCTCGCGGCCGGGATGGCCGCCCTGTCGGCAGCCCCTGCTCTCGCCATCGGCGGCAAGTCGGACAATGGCGACGGCTATCTCAACGACGAGATGCGCAACCCGCGCTTCATCGAGCCGGGCGGATGGGCGGACGCGGCACGCTATCGTGCGTCCAACCCTCGCGCCGGGTACGAAGACCGTGTGCTCGCGCAGCAGGGCATCTACAACGAGGGCAGCGGCCCGGCGGGACGGCCCTATCGCGGCCGTGTGTTCGTCCAGCCCTATTACGCGCGCTGATCACCGGCGCGGGTCTGGGATCCCCTCCCTGATCCGCGCCGAGAAGTCCTCGGTGTCGCCAGCCTCCAGGCCACGCTGGCTGACCGAGCCGCGGGCGCGCAGCTCCTGGAGGGACAGCCGGGTATCCACGAGCCGGTTGTCGTAGAGATAATCCGGCAGGTAGCCGTTCAGGATGATCCGCCAGTCGAGCGGCAGGTTCGGGTCGACTGTCCTGGCGGCGCCGAACAGCACGGTCGTGCAGTTCGCCACCAGCGAGTTGTAGAAGGTGGGCTCGGACGCGACCTCGTTCGCCTGGCGGAGCACATCCAGGAATAGCGCGCGGATCTGCTCCGGCGTCGCCTGGATGGCGTAGAGTTCCACGTCCTCACGCCGGACGCTGGTGCGCAATCTCACGATGTCACGCTCGTCAGCGCCGATCGTGATCAATTCGTAGCGTCGGAAGAAGCCTGCCAGGTCCGAGTACGTTTCGTCGCGCTCGCGCCGGATCTCGATTGACACCGCGACGTGGCGACCGTCGAGGAAGCCGAAGCTGACGAGCGTGTGCGCGATCGTGCGGCCGGACCAGTAGGAGTTGATGACGTCGAGGCTACCTAACCGGCCGAGATCGTAGACCCGGGTCTCCCAGTTTCGGACGGCGTCGGTCTGGCTCCGCCAGTCGAAGTCCCGCACGTTGTGCAACGTCACGCGGTCTCCCGAGATCTCCGCGGTCAGAGGATGCGCGACGTCGAACGCCCAGTCGCGGTCGTTGTGCGGCTGGATCGCGTCGAATGCGACCACGAGGGCGACGAATGCGAGCGCGTACGCCAACGGAACGACGGACTGACGCCGCCGGATCGCCAGGACGGCGGCTGTCGCGAACGTCGCGAAGAGCCCCGCCAGCATGCCCGACGCCCAAGCTCCGCCGGGCGCCGCATACCAGATGAACAGCGTCCCCCATGCGCCACTGCCGAGGATGGCGAGCGTCAGCAGGCCCGACCAGATGACGCGTAGCGCGAGCCGCATGCCGTACGATCCGCTCAAAACGAAGTGTCCCGCCAGTTTGCCGTCTTGCCCAACTTAGCCGCTTGCCTTGAGGGACCTAAACGGAGGATGAGATCCTCCTCGGGGCGACACGATCGAGACGGGATGTGGACGATTTTCGAAGCTGGTCGGCGCTGGATGCTGGTCCTCACGGTGGCTCTCGCGTGCACGGCTTGCGCGTCGCTTCCGCGCACGCCCTACACGTCGGCTGACGCCGACGCCGCGGTCGCGGGGTCGCAGACGCGCAGCTGGGGCGACGAACCCGACGCGGCCTTCGAGCAGCGCGTGCGCGCCTCCATCGCCAAGGCCTCGCTCAAGGGGCAACGCCCGGCCTATCTCACGCTGTCCGGCGGGGGCGGCGATGGCGCCTACGGGGCCGGCATCCTGAACGGGTGGACCGAATCCGGCCGGCGTCCCGAGTTCACCATCGTGGCGGGCGTCTCGACCGGTGCGCTCATCGCGCCGTTCGCGTTCATGGGGCCGCGCTACGACGCGACCGTGAAGGAGCTCTACACGAGCGGCGTCGCGTCGAGCCTGCTCGAGAGCCCCGACCTCGTCTCGGCGATCTTCGGCGCGTCGATCTTCTCGAACGACCGCCTGCGCGATCTCGTGGCGCGCTACATCACGGCGGAGTTCGTGGCGGACGTCGCGCGGGAAAGCGAGCGCGGCCGGTTGCTGTTCGTGCTGACGACCAACCTCGATTCGCAGCGGCCGGTGCTCTGGGACATGGGGGCGATCGCGCGCGAGAACACGCCCGGCTCGGTCCAGCGCTTCCGCGACGTGCTCGTCGCGTCCGCGTCCATCCCGGCCGTGTTCCCGCCGATCCTCATCGATGCCAGCGCGAACGGGCATGCCTTCCAAGAGCTCCACGTCGACGGCAGCGTCAGCGCCAACGTCTTCACCCTGCCGCGCACCTACCTGTCGGATCGCAGCAATCGGTCCGGCGCACGCGGCGGCACCATCTACATCGTGCTGAACACCTCCCCGAAACCCGCCTTCCAGGTCACGGAGGATACCACGCGCGCCGTCGCCGAACGCACGATCTCGATGGGGTTCAAGGAGCAGGTCCGCAACGATCTCACGGCCACCTACGCGGCCTCGCGCCAGATCGGGTTCGACTTCAACGTGACCTACATCGACGACGACACGTCGTCCGGCTCCGGCATCGGGTTCGACACCGCGCGCATGCGCAAGCTGTACGACGAGGGCTACGAGCGTGGCCGCACGGGCACGTTCTGGCGCAAGACGCCGCCGAGCCTCGGACCGGAGCCGGCGACGCGGCGCGTGCCGGTGAACGAGGTCGCGGCGCGCTAGGCTCCGCGGCGCGCTAGGCCAGGCGGCGCGCTAGGCTCCGCGGCGCCAGAGGCGCGGCAGAACAGCCAACGCCGGGCAGACGCGACGCGTCGGTATTGCTGCATCGCGGCGAAAGGTGTTGAATCACCACGGTTCTCGAACACCGGTTGCAGTCATGCGCGCGCTCCTCCCAAGCCCCACCCTCGACGTCTCAGACCGGATCGGAGCTTCCGGCGACACTGCGCACCTGACGTTCGGGGTCGGCCAGCCGGTCCACCGCCGCGAGGATCCGGTCCTGGTGCGCGGCGAGGGACGCTACACGGACGACCTCCGGGTCGAGGGCCAGGTCTACGCGGCCTTCGTGCGCTCGCCCCACGCGCACGGCACGATCTCGGCGATCGACGCCGAGGCCGCGAGAGACATGCCGGGCGTGCTCGGGGTCTATACGGGGCATGACCTCACCGCCTATCACGCCTTCACGAACGGCATGCCTCTGAAGAGCCGCGACGGGTCGCCGATGCTGAAGCCCGCGCGGCCCATCATGACGACCGACAAGGTCCTCTACGTCGGAGACCCCGTGGCGTTCGTCGTGGCGCAGAGCGCGACGGAAGCCCGCGAGGCCGCGGAGGCCGTGACCGTCGAGATCGACACGCTGCCGGCCGTCGTGACGGCCGAGAGCGCCCTGGCGGCCGGCGCGCCCCGACTCTACGAGGGCGTGCCGGGCAACATGTTCCTCGACTTCCATACGGGTGACGGCGAGGCGGTGGGGCGAGCCTTCGCGTCGGCCGCGCACGTGACCCGCCTCGGCATCGCCAGCCACAGGCTCGTGGTGAACCCGATGGAGCCGCGCTCGGCGGTCGCGGAGCACGACGGTGCGCGCTACACGCTGCATCTCGGCTATCAGGGCGTGTTCGGCATGCGGGCCGCCATCGCGGGCGCGCTCGGGGCGCCGGTCGAGGAGGTCCGCATCCTGACCCGGCAGGTCGGCGGCTCCTTCGGCATGAAGTCGAGCCCGTTCCCGGAATACATAGCGCTTCTGCACGCGGCCCGCGAGCTCGGCCGGCCGGTCAAGTGGACGGACGCGCGCTCGGACAGCTTCATGTCGGACCATCACGGGCGCGGGCTCGAGGTCACGGGCGAACTCGCGCTCGACGCGGAGGGGCGCTTCCTCGCGGTCAGGATCACCGGGCTCGCCGATCTCGGCGCGCACCTCACGCCCGTCGCGCCGCTGTTCTCCACCGGCAACATCGCGAAGAACGTGATCGGCACCTATCAGACACCGCTGGTCGAGGTGGGGGTGCGCTGCGCCTTCACGAACGCCGTCCCGGTCAGCGCCTACCGGGGCGCCGGTCGCCCGGAGGGCAACTACATCATGGAGCGCCTGATCGACGCCGCGGCGCGCGAGACGGGTCGCTGCTCGTTGGACCTGCGCCGCCTCAACCAGATCCGGCCGGACCAGATCCCCTACGCGACGCCGGTAGACACCACCTACGATTCGGGCGAGTTCACCGCGTTGCTCGACCGCGCCCTGGAGGCGGCCGACTGGGAGGGGTTCGAGGCGCGCAGAGCCGAGAGCCGCGCACAGGGCAAAGTGCGGGGGCGCGGCGTCGGGCAGTACCTGGAGGTGACCGCCCCTCCGACCAAGGAGATGGGCGGCATCCGCTTCGAGCCGGACGGCGACGTGACGATCGTGACCGGCACGCTCGATTACGGGCAGGGGCACTGGACGCCCTTCGCGCAGGTGCTGTCGCAGGCGCTCGGCATCCCGTTCGAGCGCATCCGGCTGCTCCAGGGCGATTCCGATCAGCTCATCGCGGGGGGCGGCACCGGCGGCTCGAAATCGCTCATGGCGAGCGGTGCCGCGATCGTTGAGGCGTCCGCCAAGGTCGTCGAGCTCGGCCGGGTGGCGGCGGCCGAACTCCTGGAGGCGGGCGTCGCGGATATCGAGTTCGCGCGAGGGCGGTTCACGATCGCCGGGACGGATCGCGGCATCGGCATCATGGAACTCGCGGAGCGGCTGCGTGAGGGCGGCGGCGCGTTGCGCGAGGGCGTGCCGCGCTCGCTCGACGTGCAGCACGTCCACGAGAACTCGCCGTCCGCCTACCCGAACGGCTGCCACGTGGCAGAGGTCGAGATCGACCCGGAGACCGGCACGACGGAGGTCGTGCGCTACGTCATGGTCAACGATTTCGGCACGGTGGTGAACCCGCTCCTCGTCGAGGGCCAACTGCACGGCGGCGTCGTCCAGGGCATCGGGCAGGCGCTGATGGAGCGCACCGCCTACGACGAGGAGGGGCAGCTCGTCTCCGGCTCCTACATGGACTACGCGCTGCCGCGCGCGCACGACGCGCCGCTTTTCGCCTTCGAGAGCCGTCCCGTCCCGGCGACCACGAACCCGCTCGGCGTCAAGGGATGCGGCGAGGCGGGCTGCGCGGGCGCGTTGCCGTCCGTGATGAACGCGGTCGTGGACGCCCTCTCGGAGTTCGGCATCCACCACATCGACATGCCCGCGACCCCGGACCGGGTGTGGCGCGCGATCCGCGATGCGACTGCCGCCTGACGCGAGGAAGACTTGCGACGCGAAGGAAGGCTTGCGACGCGAAAGAAGTCTTGGGTCAGCCGCATTCCTCTCGGCCGCGTCCCGGCACACAGAAAAGCCCGGACGAAGCCGGGCTGATCTTCACGTGTGAGTGTCGGGGCCTCAGAGGCCCCAATAGGGCGAGACGCCGTAATAGCTGTGCAGCTCGCGCTCCCGGTCGCGGTTCGACCAATCGTTGTCGTTCTCGCGCGAGAAGGCAGGCGCGCCCTGGAGCTGGTCGGACGAGATATCCGTGCGGTAGCCGCCGAGATCCGTGTCGTAGGTAAGCTTGCCCCACGGGATCGTATGGCTGTCCTCGCCGATGCCGAGGAAGCCGCCGAACGACATTACCACGTAGGCGACCTGACCGCTCCTCTTGTCGATCATCAGGCGCTTGATCGTCCCGACATGGCTGTTGTCAGGTCCATAGACGCTCGTGCCCTCGACGCGGTCGCTCTCGATCAGTGGGTTTCC
>CAHJXE010000041.1 GCA_903644085.1 Hyphomicrobiales bacterium | reverse complement strand
CGCGCTCGCGGCAGGCCGCATGCCCGCCCTCGCGGCCGAGACGCCGCGCCGCGGCGGCGTCCTGACGACGCAGCTCAACGGCGAGCAGCGCGTGCTGAACCCCGCGATCCGCGCCTCGACGGGCGTCTACATCATGACGTCCAAGATGATGGAGTCGCTCGTCGATCTCGATGCTCAGGGCAAGCCGACGCCCGTCCTCGCGACCTCCTGGGAGACGACGCCGGACGGGCGGACCATCACCTTCAAGCTGCGCGAGGGCGTCAGCTGGCACGACGGCAAGCCTTTCACGGCGGCGGACGTGCAGTTCACCGCGATGGAGATGTGGAAGAAGTACCTGAACTACGGCACGCAGCTCCAGCAGTACCTCGACGCCGTCGACACGCCGGACGCGCACACCGCGATCTTCCGCTACTCGCGCCCGATGCCGCTCGACCTCCTGCTGCGCGCGCTCTGCGACCTCGGCTACATCGCGCCGCGCCACGTCTTCGAAGGCACCGACATCCTGAACAACCCGGCGAACACCGCGCCGGTCGGCACCGGGCCGTTCAAGTTCGTCCAGTACGAGCGCGGGCAGTACGTGATCGTCGAGCGCAACCCGAACTACTGGCGCAAGGACTTTCCCTATCTCGACCGCATCGTGTGGCGCTTCATCACCGACAAGTCGGCCGCGACCGCCGCGCTCGAGACCGGGCAGGTGCAGACGTCGGAGTACAACGCCCTCTCGCTTGCCGACCTCGACCGGCTGAAGAGCGACAAGCGATTCGTCGTGTCGAGCAAAGGTCTGGAGGCGAACGCCTTCAACAACACGCTGGAGTTCAACACCCGGCGCAAGGAGCTCTCCGACGTGCGCGTGCGCCGCGCGATCGCGCACGCGATCGACGTGCCGTTCTTCATCGAGAACTTCATCTATGGCGAGGGCAAGCCCGCCACGGGCCCGATCCCATCCTCGAACGCGTTCTATCCGCCGGATTCGAAGATCCCCTACGCGCACGATCCGAAGCTCTCGGCCAAGCTGCTCGACGAGGCCGGCTACAAGCCGGGCGCGGGCGGGTTACGCTTCACGCTGAAGCTCGTGCCGATCCAGAACGGCGAGGACGTGCCGTTGCTTGCCACCTACATCCAGCAATCGCTCTCCGCCGTCGGCATCCGGGTCGAGATCGTGAACCTCGATTCGGCGGGAGCGCTCGCGACCGTCTACCGCGACTGGAACTTCGACATCGCGACGGGCTGGCACCAGTATCGCGGCGACCCCGCCGTCTCGACCACGGTCTGGTATCGCTCGGGCTCGCCACGCGGCGCGCCGTGGACGAACCAGTACGGCTGGCAGTCGGACAGCGTCGACAAGCTCGTCGACGCGGCGGCGTCCGAACTCGATCCCGCCAAGCGCAAGGCGCTCTACGCCGATTGGGTCAAGGCCGTGAACGACGAACTGCCCGTATGGATGATGACGGAGCGCACCTTCCTGTCCGCCTCGTCGAAGAAGGTCCAGAACGACCACAACTACCCCCGCTGGGGCTCGGGCGACTGGCACGACACGTGGGTCGAGGGGTGAGGGCTCTTTCACTTCGCCCCGTGAAACGGGGAGAGGTCGAGCAGGAGCGAAATGCCGTCCGGGCGGAGCCAGCCAGGGGACCCCGCCCGCGGAGCGGGAAGGGGTGGCTGGCGAAGGGGAGGGGCACTCCCTCGCGACCCGCGTGGTGGTTCCAGCGCCCCTCATCCGGTCGCACTGACGTGCGACTCGACTTCTTCCCGCGCCGGCCAAGGCCGGACGCGGGGAGAAGAGGCAGCCGCTCGTGACCATCCTCCTCCTCGCGCTCCGCCGGCTTGCCGCGAGTCTGCCGACGCTGCTCATCATCCTGGCGGGCCTGTTCCTGCTGCTCCAGCTCGCGCCCGGCGACACGGTCGACGCGATGATGGCGCAGATGGGCGGCGGCGACCCGGCGACCGCGACGGAGCTGCGCCGCTATTACGGGCTCGACGTCTCGGCCCTTGTGCAGCTCGGGCGCTACATGCTGCGCCTCGTGCGGCTCGATCTCGGCCAGTCCGCCATCTACGGCAAGCCGGTCGCGACCGTGATCGCGGAGCGGCTCCCGGTCACGCTGCTGCTCATGGGCCTGTCGCTCTCCCTCGCCTTCGCGTGCGGCGCGGCGCTCGGCATCGCGGCGGCCCGGCGCGCGGGCCTGTGGCCCGACACGCTGATCTCGACCCTGGGGCTCGTCTTCTACGCGGTCCCGTCCTTCTGGTTCGGCCTCATGGGGATCGTGGTCTTCGCGATCCAGCTCGGCTGGCTGCCGGCCGGCGGCTTCGAGGAGGTCGGGTCCGGCGTGACGGGCGCCGGGCGCAGCCTTGACATCGCGCGCCACCTCGTCCTGCCGGTCGTGACGCTCGCGCTGATCTTTCTCGCGACCTATCTGCGCGTGATGCGCGCCTCGATGCTGCAAGTCATGGACCTCGACTTCGTTAGGACCGCCCGCGCCAAGGGCGTCGCCGAGACCACGATCGTGGTGCGGCACGCGCTGCGCAACGCGCTCCTGCCGGTCGTCACCATCGCGGGGCTGCAGGCCGGCACCATGCTCGGCGGCTCGGTCGTGGTGGAGAGCGTCTTCGCGCTGCCGGGCCTCGGCCGGCTCGCCTACGAATCCGTCGTGCAGCGCGACCTCAACACGCTGCTCGGCATCGTGTTCGTGTCGGCGCTGCTCGTCATCGTGGTGAACTTCCTCGTCGACCTTCTCTACGCCCGGCTCGACCCGCGCATCGCCGCGGAGGGCTGACCGGGTGAACCTGCTCCGCCGCTACCTGCGCAACCGCTCGGCGCTCGTCGGCGCGGTGCTGCTCGTCGCCATGGTGGGCGTCGCGCTGGCCGCGCCCCTCGTTTTCCCCAAGGACCCGCTCGGCCTCGCGGGGCGGCCGCTGCAATGGCCGATGGCGAACCCGCGCTTCCCGTTCGGCACCGATTCGAGCGGACGCGACATCGCGGCCCAGATCTTCTACGGCGCGCGCGTCTCCTTGATCATCGGGCTCGTGGCGACCCTCATCGCGATCGCGATCGGCGTGTTGATCGGGGCGCTCGCGGGCTATTTCGGCGGCTGGACGGACACCGTGCTCATGCGCGTCACCGAGGCCTTCCAGACGCTGCCGAACTTTCTCCTTCTCTTGGTACTGGTCGCGGTGTTCGGCTCCGACATCCGCACCGTCACGATCGCGATCGGGCTCGTGTCGTGGCCCGCGCCGGCGCGGCTCACCCGCGCCGAGTTCCTGACGCTGCGCCGCCGCGACTTCGTGCAGGCCTGCCGGGCGCTCGGCATGGGGCATGCCCGGATCATCGGGCGCGAGATCCTGCCGAACGCCCTGACGCCGGTCATCGTCTACGCGAGCATTGTGATGGCGGTCGCGATCCTGCTCGAGAGTGCGCTGGCGTTCCTGGGCCTGTCCGACCCCAACGTCGCTTCCTGGGGCAACCTGATCGGGTCGGGCCGCGGCGTGCTGCGCACGCAATGGTACGTGTCGGCGATCCCCGGCGTCGCGATCCTGCTCACCGTGCTCGCCGTCTCGCTCGTCGGCCAGGGCGTGAACGACGCCCTCAACCCCCACCTGCGGCAGAACACGCCGTGATCACAAAGGAGCCCTCATGACCCTCGCGCTCGACCACATCGTGATCGCGGTCGCGGATCTCGACGCCGCCTTTGCGGACTACACGAAGCTCGGCTTCACGGTCATCCGCGGCGGCGAGCACGCGAACGGCATCACCCACAACGTGCTCGTGGTCTTCCAGGACGGCGCGTATCTGGAGCTGATCGCCTGGAAACGGCCCGATCCCGGCATGCGCTGGTCGGACGTCTACCAATCGGCGGGCGAGGGCTTCGTCGATTACGCGCTTCTGCCGGACGACATCGCGGCCGTGGTGTCGGGCGCGCAGTCGCGCGGGCTCGACATGGAGGACCCGCAGCCGGGCGGGCGCAACCGGCCGGACGGCGAGCGGCTCGAATGGAAGACGGCGCGCTCGCCCGGCTCCGACGTGCCGTTCCTGTGCGGCGACGTCACGCCCCGCCAATTGCGCGTGCAGGAGGGCGACGTGCGCCACCACCCGAACGGCGTCGTGGGCGTCGCGGAGATCACGATCGCGGTGCGCGACCTCGCGGCGTCGCTCACCCGCAACGCCGCGCTGATCGGGCCGGGTTCGGGGGCGGTCGAGAACGCCGATGTCGGTGGCGCGCCCGCCCGGATCGCGATCCTGCGGCTCGGCAACGGCACGCGCGTGACGCTCGCGAGCCCGACCGTCTCGGACGGGGCGCTCGCGGCCTCGCTCGCAGCCCGCGGCCAGGGGCCGTTCGCGGTCACCTTCAAGGGAACCGGCGCGGCCGATCTCGACCCGGCCCTGACGCACGGCGCTCGGATGAGCGTCACGCCCTGAGCGTCACGGACGCGCGAGCCGCCGAACCGGGCGGCCCGGACCGCGTTCATACCTCATGAGCACAGACCAGAACGACACATCCGGCATCGTCGACGCGAGGCGTCGCGAGATGGCGGTCGAGCACATCCTCTTCGGGGCGGTCCGCTTCGTGGCGAACCGCCATCCCGAGATGCTGGACGAGCTCGACGCGAGCCTCGCCCACCTCTGGGACCGCGCCAACGACGGACCGCGCGACGACGAGGCCGTGCGCGAGATCGCGCGGCGTTTCCTGAAGAGCCTGCGCAACGAGGCGCACGCCTCGTAGCGACATCCGGGGAGTTCTCTCCGGGTTGCCCGCCATGTAGAAGCTCTCCCCAAGATCGCTCAAGCAAGAACGTTCGGGAGCCCACATGACCGCCACCGCTCCGCTGAGCCTGCACGTGCCGGAGCCCGCGGTACGACCCGGCGGCACGCCGAATTTCGGCGAGATCGAGATCCCGCAGGCAGGCACCGTGCGCCGTCCGGATGTCGACGTCGCGGCGGCCGACATCCGCGACCTCGCCTACACGATCATCCGGGTCATGGACGGCGAGGACCGGGCCGTCGGCCCCTGGGCCGGGACGCTCACCGACGAGGAATGCCTCGCGGGACTGCGCGACATGATGAAGCTGCGCGCCTTCGACGGGCGCATGCTGATGGCGCAGCGCCAGGGCAAGACCTCGTTCTACATGCAGCATCTGGGCGAAGAGGCGGTCTCGACCGCCTTCCGGCGTGCGCTGGAGCCGGGCGACATGAACTTCCCGACCTACCGGCAGGCCGGCCTCCTCATCGCGGGCGGCTACCCGATGGTCGACATGATGAGCCAGATCTACTCGAACGAGAACGACCCGCTGCTCGGCCGTCAGCTGCCCGTCATGTACGCCTCGAAGGAGTACGGCTTCTTCTCGATCTCGGGCAATCTCGCCACGCAGTACATCCAGGCGGTCGGCTGGGCGATGGCGTCCGCCATCCGGAACGACACGCGCATCGCGGCCGGCTGGATCGGCGACGGCTCGACGGCCGAGTCGGACTTCCACGCGGCGCTCGTCTTCGCGTCGACCTACCGTGCGCCCGTGGTCCTCAACATCGTCAACAACCAGTGGGCGATCTCGACCTTTCAGGGCATCGCGCGCGGCGGCTCGTCGACCTTCGCGGCGCGCGGCCACGGCTTCGGCATCCCGGCGCTCAGGGTCGACGGCAACGATTACCTGGCGGTCCACGCGGTCGCGAAATGGGCGGTCGAGCGCGCGCGGCGCAATCTCGGGCCGACGCTCGTCGAGTACGTGACCTACCGGGCGGGCGCGCACTCGACCTCGGACGACCCCTCCGCCTACCGGCCGAAGACGGAGTTCGACGCCTGGCCGCTCGGCGACCCGATCACGCGGCTGAAGGGCTACCTGATCGGACGCGGCGCCTGGTCGGAGGAGCGGCACAAGCAGGGCGAGGCCGAGATCCTGGACGAGGTCGTGACCGCGCAGCGCGAGGCGGAGAGCCACGGCACGCTCCACGCCGGCGGCAAGCCCTCGCCGCGCGACATGTTCGAGGGCGTCTTCGCCGAGATGCCGCCCCACCTGCGCCGCCAGCGCCAGCAGGCGGGGTACTAGCATGATCCGCAAAAGTGGAACCCGGTTTTGCGACAAGATCATGCGCGACAAGGTATCAGCATGACCCGTCGTACGATGATCGAGGCCATCCGCGACGCGATGGCGGTGATGATGGAGCGCGACGAGGACGTCGTCGTGTTCGGCGAGGATGTGGGTTATTTCGGCGGCGTGTTCCGCTGCACGCAGGGGCTTCAGGCGCGCTTCGGCGCGAGCCGCTGCTTCGACGCGCCGATCAGCGAACTCGGGATCGTCGGGGCGGCGATCGGCATGGCGTCCTACGGGCTGCGCCCCTGCGTGGAGGTGCAGTTCGCCGACTACATGTACCCCGCCTACGACCAGATCGTCTCGGAGGCGGCGCGGCTGCGCTACCGCTCGAACGGCGAATTCACGGCCCCGATCGTGGTCCGCATGCCGACGGGCGGCGGCATCTTCGGCGGCCAGACGCACAGCCAGAGCCCGGAGGCGCTCTTCACCCACGTGTCCGGCCTGAAGACGGTCGTGCCCTCGAACCCCTACGACGCCAAGGGGCTCCTCATCGCGGCGATCGAGGACCCGGACCCCGTGATCTTCCTGGAGCCGAAGCGGCTCTATAACGGCCCCTTCGACGGCCACCACGACCGCCCGGTCACCCCTTGGGCGAAGCACGAGGGCGGCGAGGTGCCGGACGGGCACTACACGGTGCCGCTTGGCAAGGCGGCGATCCGGCGCGAGGGCTCGGCCGTGACCGTGCTCGCCTACGGGACGATCGTCCACGTGGCCGAGGCGGCGGCGGCCGAGACCGGGATCGACGCCGAGATCATCGACCTGCGCACCCTCCTGCCGCTCGACATGGAGACGATCGAGGCGTCCGTGCGCAAGACGGGGCGCTGCGTCATCGCGCACGAGGCGACCCTGACCTCCGGCTTCGGGGCGGAGCTCGCGGCCCTCGTCCAGGAGGCGTGCTTCTACCACCTGGAGACCCCGATCGTGCGGGTCGCGGGCTGGGACACGCCCTACCCGCACGCGCAGGAATGGGCTTACTTTCCCGGTCCCGAGCGCGTCGGACGGGCCTTGCGCGCCGCGATGGAGGGCTGAGACATGGCGTTCCGCAGCGTCAAGTTGCCCGATATCGGTGAGGGCGTAGCCGAGGCGGAGGTCGTGGCCTGGCACGTGAAGGTGGGCGACGCGGTCCGGGAGGACCAGCCGCTCGCCGACGTGATGACCGACAAGGCGACCGTCGAGATCCCCTCCCCGGTCCACGGCACGGTCGCGGCGCTCGGCGTCGAGGCCGGGCAGATGCTGGCGGTCGGCGGGGAGCTCGTGCGGCTCGACATCGGGGGCGAGGCCTCCGCGCCGGAGCCGCGTGCGACCACGGGCGTCGATGTCTCGGCCGATGTGGAGGCGGCGGAGAACGCGGAGGCCGGGCAGCCCGTCTCCGAGCTGGAGCCTGCGGCGGACGGGCTGGAGCCGAGACCGCCGATCCCGACCTCCCCCGCTCCTCATGCTGAGGTGCCCGGCGAAGCCGGGCCTCGAAGCACGCAGAACCGTGGTGCGTCCTTCGAGGCTCCGCTTCGCTCCGCACCTCAGAGCCTGCCCCGGACGGGATCCGGGGATGAGGAACGTGGGCGGTTGCAGCCAGCCGCCGGCCGGAGGAGCAACCCGTTACCGTCCGGCCCGCCACGCCCCGCGGGCGAGAAACCGGTCGCCTCGCCGGCCGTGCGCAAGCGCGCGCTGGAGGCAGGGATCGACCTGCGCCAAGTCCACGGGACCGGGCCGGCCGGCCGGATCGGGCACGAGGACATCGACGCCTACCTGAGCGCGGGAGACGAGCCCGCGACGGCCACGCCCGTTATCGGGCGGCAGCCGAACACGGCGGTGGAGGAGATCAAGGTCATCGGGCTGCGCCGCCGCATCGCGCAGAAGATGGCGGACGCGAAGCGCAAGATCGCGCATTTCTCCTACGTGGAGGAGGTCGACGTGACCGCCCTGGAGGAGCTGCGCGCGGCCTTGAACACGCGCTACGCCGCGACACGCCCGAAACTGACGCTGATCCCGTTCCTGGTCCAGGCGCTCGTCCGGACGGTGCCGGACTTCCCGCAGATGAACGCGCTCTACGACGACGACGCGGAGGTGATCCACCGCCACGCGGGCGTGCATGTCGGCATCGCCACCCAGACGCCGAACGGCCTCATGGTGCCGGTTTTGCGCCACGCCGAGGCGCGCGACCTCTGGGACAGCGCCGCGGAGGTGAAACGTCTCGCGGACGCCGCCCGCGGCGGCATCGCGGCCCGCGACGAGCTCACGGGCTCGACGATCACCATCACCTCGCTCGGCGCGCTCGGCGGCATCGTGTCCACGCCCGTGATCAACCGGCCCGAGGTCGCGATCATCGGGGTGAACAAGCAGATGATGCGGCCCGTGTGGCGCGATGGAGCCTTCGCGCCGCGCCTCATCATGAACCTGTCCTCCTCCTTCGATCACCGCGTGGTCGACGGCTACGACGCGGCGATGTTCGTGCAGGCCATCCGGGCGCTGATCGAGACGCCCGCCCTCCTCTTCATGGACAGCTGACCCGATGGGCGAGATCACCACCAAGGTCCTGGTGCTGGGCGGCGGCCCCGGCGGCTACGTGGCGGCGATCCGGGCCGGCCATCACGGGCTCGACGTCGTGCTGGTCGAGGAGCAGCGGCTCGGCGGCACCTGCCTCAATGTCGGCTGCATCCCCTCGAAAGCGCTGATCCACGCGGCCGAGGCGTATCACCACGCGGTCGGCCAGCAATCGGGCTCGGTCTTCGGCCTCACGGTCGAGAAGCCGGTGATGGATTTCACGAAGACCGTCGCCTGGAAGGACGGCATCGTGACCCGCCTCAACACGGGCGTCGCGGCGCTCCTGAAGCGCAGTAACGTCAAGATCCTGCGCGGCCGCGGCACGATGGTGGACGGCAAGACCTGCGAGGTCGAGACCGATACCGGCCCCGAGACCGTGCGGGCCGAGCACGTGATCCTGGCGACCGGCTCGGTCTCGACCGAGCTCCCGTTCCTGCCCTTCGGCGGGCGGGTGATCTCGTCCACGGGGGCGCTGTCCTTGCCCGAGGTCCCGGCCACGATGGCGGTCGTGGGCGCGGGCTATATCGGGCTCGAGCTCGGCACCGCCTTCGCGAAGCTCGGCGCCAAGGTCACGGTCGTCGAGACCGCGGACCGCATCCTGCCGAACTACGACGCGGAGCTGACACGCCCTGTCGCGCGTCACGTCGCGAACCTCGGGATCGAGGTGCTGCTCGGCGCCCGCGCGACCGGCCTCTCGGCGTCGGGCGACGCGCTCGTGGTGGAGACGGGCAACGAGACGCGCGAGATCCCGGCCGACGCGGTCCTGGTGGCGGTCGGGCGCAAGCCCCGCACCGCCGGCTGGGGACTGGAGCGGCTCGACCTCGACATGTCGGGGCCGTTCATCCGGATCGACGAGCGCTGCGCGACCTCCATGCGCAACGTGTGGGCGGTCGGCGACGTCACGGGCGACCCGATGCTGGCGCATCGCGCGATGGCTCAAGGCGAGATGGTGGCCGACATCGTGTCGGGCCTGCCCCGCGCCTTCCACAAGGTCGCGATCCCGGCCGTCTGCTTCACCGATCCCGAGATCGTCTCGGCCGGGCTGTCGCCGGACGACGCCAAGGCGGCCGGCTACGAGATCCGCACCGGGGTCTTCCCGTTCGGGGCGAACGGCCGCGCGATGACGCTGGCGGCCGGGGACGGGTTCGTTCGGGTGACGGCGCGGGCCGACAACCACCTCGTGCTCGGCATCCAGGCGGTCGGCGCGGGCATCTCCGAACTCTCGGCCTCCTTCGGCCTGGCGCTCGAGATGGGCGCTCGGCTGGAGGACGTCGCGGGCACGATCCACGCCCACCCGACGCTTGGCGAGGCTTTCCAGGAAGCGAACCTGAAGGCGATGGGCGAGGCGATCCACATCTGACCGCCGACGCGAACTATCAGATCGTCTGCCGCTCCGGAGCAAATTTGCTCAACCGCGATCCGATGAGCTGCGCGTAGGCGGCCTCAGCGGGGCCGTAGCAATCGCCCACGAAGGCCTCGAGCTTCGACCGATCCCGGATCGTGAGCTTGCCCCGGTCCGAGCGGATCATGTGACCACCTTCGAGGTCATGCAGCGACACGGTCACGCGCGGCCTCTGTACGCCGAGTCCGAAGGACAGCACGTCGTGCGTGAGGGTCAGGGTCTCGCCGTCGATCCGGTCATGGGCCATCAGCAGCCATCGCGCGAGGCGGCCTGGGACACTGAGATAGGCGTTCGCGAAGGAGGTGTAGGCGAGCTGCGCGATCTCGGCTTGCACGAACCTGAGCACCAGAGCCCCGACCGCCGGCCGTGTCGCGGCAACTTGGCGGAACGCCTCGACCGACATGCAGAGCGCGCGGCCGGGATGCCGCACGATCACTCGGTAGGGCGTCGTGTCGGACCCGAGGGCAGCAGGAACGCCAAGCATCCCTTCGCGCCCGACGAGGCCCATCTCGGTATCCAGTTTGCCGACGGGCAAGATGATCGACACGAATCCCGTCTCGATGAAATAAATGACGTGCCGAGGCCCGGGCAGCGAGACGATCAGGCCCAAAGGCAGTTCGGCCGGCGTGAGGTGGGGCCGCAACGCATCAAGGTCGTCGGGCGCGAGCGCGCAAAGCAGTTTGTTCTGAATCACGCGACGCTCGGCCTCGCGGCGTTGGACCGATCCTGGACTGACATAAACGATGCGAGCCTGCTTACCACCTCAGTCTTTAGACGAGTGAGCGGTCCATCGAGCTTCACGATCGTGTGGCAATCGTCGGATACCTCCCTCGATAGGCGCCCGCGGACGGGAGTAGGATCGACCCCGCGACACGGTACGAGGTCGAGGCGTCGTGTCCGATCGCGAGCCCGCGCGGGTCTCGCGATCGCGTCCAGACCATTCTCGGTCATGCGTCGAGGCGAATGACGGGATCGACCGGCCTCGTGCCGATCGATCCCGGTCTCGCCCTCGAAGCCTTACTTGAGGCCGGCCGGCACCTTCGTGGCCGCGCGCTGGTCGTCGACCTCGACTTCCGTGCGGCGCACCTTGTCGGACACGGTCTCGGTGCGCTGGGTCGTGTCTTTGCGAAGCCCGACCTCCTCGACGACACGCGCGTCCTTCGACACCACCGCGACCTCTTCATGCTCCGTGGCCTCGATGGTCTTCTCGGCGAAGAGCGCCTCGTCGGCCGCCGTGACCGGCCGATCAACCGCGTGGCGATCGATCTGGACGCGCTCGCTCGACAGCGCCACCTGCTCCTGCACGGGCGTCTCGACCACGTAGGAGCGGATGCGGACACGGCCGTGATCGGCCACGCGCTTGCCGACGCTGAGCTTCTCCTGAATGATCGGGATCACCTCGTCGACCGGCTGGCCCGCGGTCGGGCTGCGGGTCTGAACGCCGGTCGTTCCCGTCGAGCTCGTCCCGGTCGAGACCTCGCCGGTCGACATCGCGCCAACAGCCGTCGTGCCGACCGCCGCGGTCGTGCCGACGCTCGATGCCGAGGTGGTCGCGCTCGGCGCGGGATAACCGGTCCAGCCCTCCGAACGCCACGCGGTCTCGCGCTCCTCGAAGTCGATCGAGCCTTCCTCTTCCAGGATGTCCATCGCCTTGTCGGAATGGTCGTCGTCGGCCGTCACGGTCAGCATCGTGCCGCCGCGGCTCAGGCCTTCGCTATAGGCATAGCGGTCCTCTTCGGGGATGAAGAGGTCCTTCAGCGAGCTCCAGAAGCCGCCCTCGTCGCGGGTGTGATCGTAGGACGTGCCTGTCCGGGTGGTCGTATCCGCGGCGCCCGCGACCATCTTGATCGAAGCGCGCGGGATGCCCGCCGCGACCAGCTTCCGGACCGCGGTCTCGGCCGCGCTCGCCTTGTCGTACATGGCGGTGATCGTCTGCGACATGTTGAGCCTCCTCGTTGTTGAGTGTCGGCAGTGAAACCGACCGACCACGGCGCGCTGCCGTCGCAGCGTGATCGGAACTCTGATCTCTCGGACAAGGCCTGCCGACGGAACCCCGCCCTCCCCCGTAGCGGAGGACGCCCCGGCGTCGTTCGTAAAGTACCATGCCGCCAAGCTTGAACGGACGGACGATCTGAAGGTTGCCGGTCGCACGAAGGTGAGCAGGGATAATCGCTGATCAATGATCCCGATCGACCATTCTACTAGTGGTTCTTTACTTTCAATCGACCGCCGGTCGGGCGGCACCGTCGAGGCCTCTCTCGCGCGCCCAGATCACGACCGCGCTCCGGCGATTGACGCCGAGCTTCCTGTAGAGGGACGCCACGTGGTTGCGGACCGTGTGGGGCGAGAGCTTCAGCTCGAGGCCGATCTCCGCGTCGCGCGCGCCCCGGCAGATCAGCCCGAGGATATCGCGTTCGCGCGATGTCAGGTCCTGGAGCCTCACGGAGGATGTGGCCGGGCCCGAGAGCTGGCGGAGCGCCGCGAGCTTCTCGATCACGCCCCGGCTGAACCACGACGTGTCGGCCATCGCGGCCTCGATCGCGGCCACGAGTTCGCCCTCCGAGCGCTTGCGCTCGGTGATGTCCTGGAACACGCACAGCACGCAGGCCTGGTCGTTGATCGTCACGAGTTCGGCCGAGACGAGGCAGTCGAATTCGCCGCCGCCCTTCGTCTGGAACTTGGCCTCGAACCCGCGCACGCTGCCGTTCTCCGCGAAGGCCGCCTCGAACTGCCGGCGCACGCGCGAATCGGCCCAGAGCCGGAGGTCGTCGGCCGTGCGGCCGACCGCCTCTTCGAGGCCGTAGCCCATGACCCTCACGAAGGCGTCGTTGACGTCGACGAAGCGGTGATCCTCGAGCGTGCCGACCATCGTGGGGACGGGCGACAAGCGGAACGCCTTCGCGAAGCGTTCCTCGCTGCGCGCCAGCGCGACCTCCGCCTTCCGCCGGTCCTCGAGGTCGGCGAAGGTGAAGAGCATGCAGCGCTCGGCGCCGACCTCCAGCGGTTGCCCCGCCACGATGACGAAATGCTCCGTGTCCTTGGGCGTGCGCAGGCAGGCCTCCATCTGCGGGATGGTCTCTCCGGCCTTCAATCTCTGGATCGCGAGATCGCGCTTATCGGCGCGCTCCAGCACGTCGACCTCGTAGACCGAGCGACCGAGCACGTCCTCACGGGCATGGCCGGTCAGTTGCAGGAAGCCGTCGTTGACCTTGATGAACCGCAGGTCCGACAGCCGGCAGATCGCGGCCGGCGCCGGGTTCGCGGAGAACATGAATTCGAACCGGTCCTCGGCCTCCATGTGATCGGTGATGTCCGCCATCACGAGCACATGGCAATCGGGCGACCCGGCCGGCGTCTTCACCACGAGGCTGCGCACCCGCAACGTCCGGTCGCGATCCGGCCGGTCGCGCGGGCAGACATTCACCACGACCCCGTCGAACTCCTCTTCGGCGGCGACGCGCTCGATCGGCGAGCGTCCCGCCGCGAAGGGCTGCTTCGTGCGCGACAGGAGTGTGAAGTTCGACAGGTAGACGTCGATCGATAGACCGAGCTCGGCCGGCGAGGAGGCGCCGTGCATGGCGAGCGCCGCCGCGTTCACGTAAGAGATCGAGCGATCCGGCTCGATGAGGACGACGCCCTCGGTGATGCCCGCGATGATGAGTTGCAGCTGTGTGCGGTCGGGGTACTCGGCCAACATCGTCTCCGGCAACTCGTCTACTCGGCAGTCCTCCGGCCCGCGCGGGCGCCGGCGATCTCACGGTCCTCAACGTACCGGTCCCTCGCGCGTTCGATTCCCCCACGCCGTCTATGGGGTGATCCGCGCGACATCGTGGAGGGCCTCCAGCCGCAGATCCGGCTTGAGGTCGATCCCCGTGCGCCCGAGCCGGCGCGCGCCCGCGACCAGAGCCGCCAGGAGATGCGCGGCATCCGCGTAGGAGAGGCCCCGCGCGTGGACGTTCGAGATGCAGTTGCGCTGCGAATCCTGCATCCCGACTCCGGGGTTCGCCGTCAGGTAGACGCCCAGGCTGTCGCTGACCGAGAGGCCCGGACGCTCGCCGATCAGCACCGCCACCATCCGGGCGCGCATCGCGGCCGCGATGCCGTCGCCGATGGCCACGCGGGCCTGACGGGCGAGCACGACCGGGGCGATCCGGATCGGGCCCAGCCGGGCGAAGGCCGCGTCCAGGAACCCGGCCGCGTGCGCCGTCACGGCCGACGCCGACAAGCCGTCCGCCACCACGAACGCGAGGTCGAAACCGGTCTCGCCGAGATCGAGCGGGGCCAGATCCTGCGGGTCGAGCGCGCGGCCGAGATCGGGACGCCGCAGATAGGTCGCGCGGTCGGGCGCGAGGCTGCGCACCGCGATCGTCCGGCGCGGCGCGAGCGCCCGGGCCAGCGCCTCGACGTCGAGCGCCGCGTTCACGGCATCGCGCGCGAGAGCGTGCGCCTCCTGGAGATCGAGCTGCGCCGATGTCGGCAGCGCGTCCCCGCTGCGGCCGAGCCCGATCCGGGCCGGGGTCGTCGCCCGCAGCGCCGCGAATGGGTCGAGGACGGGCGAACTCACAGCGCGGAGATCGCCTGGAGGCGGCGGACGGGGTCGCCGGCCGGTGGGGACAGGAGGCCCGCGCCGTCGAGCAGCCCGACCCCTGTCAGCCACGTCTCAAATTCGGGCGCGGTGCGCAGCCGGAGCAGTTGGCGTAACCCTAAGATGTCGTGGAAGGACAGGCTCTGGTAGTTCAGCATGACGTCGTCCGCGCCCGGCACGCCGATGAGGAACGTCACGCCCGCGACCGCCAGCATCGTCATGAGGACGTCCATGTCGTCCCCGTCCGCCTCGGCATGGTTCGTGTAGCAGACGTCGCAGCCCATCGGCAGGCCGAGCAGCTTGCCGCAGAAATGGTCCTCGAGCCCCGCCCGGATGATCTGCTTCGCGTCGTAGAGGTATTCGGGCCCGATGAAGCCCACGACCGTGTTGACGATCAGCGGATCGAACCGGCGGGCGACCGCGTAGGCGCGCACCTCCAGCGTCTGCTGGTCGACGCCGCCATGCGCGCCGGCCGAGAGCGCGCTTCCCTGCCCGGTCTCGAAATACATGACGTTCTGCCCGACCTCCCCGCGCCCGAGCGAGAGCGCGGCGTCCTGCGCCTCGGCGAGCAGCGCGAGATCGACCCCGAAGCCGCGGTTCGCCCCTTCCGTCCCGGCGATCGACTGGAACACGAGGTCGACCGGGGCGCCGCGCCGGATCGCCTCGATCGTGTTCGTGACGTGGGTCAGGACGCAGCTCTGGACCGGGATCTCGAAGCGCCGGCGCACGGCGTCCAGCATCTCCAGCATGTCCATGCAGGTCTCGACTCGGTCGCCCGCCGGATTGATGCCGATCACCGCGTCACCGATGCCGAAGAGCAGGCCGTCGAGGAGCGAGGCCGCGATGCCGGCGCGCTCGTCGCTCGGGTGGTTCGGCTGGAGCCGGCTCGACAAGGTGCCGGGCAGACCCAGCGTCGTGCGAAACGCGGTCACGACCCGGCATTTCGACGCGACCGCCACGAGGTCCTGGTTGCGCATCAGCTTGGAGACGGCCGCGACCATCTCGGGCGTGAGGCCCGGCGCGAGGGCGGCGAGCGCCCGCGCGTCCGCCGCGTAGGAGAGGAGCCAGTCGCGCAACTCGCCGACCGTCATGGCGCGGACGGGCGCGAAGGCGTCGGCATCGTGCGTGTCGAGGATGAGGCGCGTCACCTCGTCGGTCTCGTAGGGCACGACGGCCTCGGTGAGGAACGTCGCGAGTGGCAGGTCGGCCAGCACGCGGCGCGCGGCCACGCGCTGGGCGTCGCT
>CAHJXE010000040.1 GCA_903644085.1 Hyphomicrobiales bacterium | reverse complement strand
CAGGAGGTCGCGAGGCCCCAATCCTCCGCAAGCCGCCGGTACACCGTGGCGAGGACATCGCGATAGGGCTTGGCCGGGGTCTGGCGCTGCTGCGACGATTCATGACGCGCATGGGCTTCGAGGATCGCGTCACGGCCCAGCGCCGGCGTGAGGCACGATGTCAGCGGCTCCAGCGCTCGTATCATGCCGCCCTCCCAATCGATGAGCGTGCCGTAGCAATCGAAGGTGAGTACCTTGTAATCTGTCAAGCGCATGATGAGGCCTGTCACACGATCTCGTTGAGCAACGGCAGGCCGCCCTCGAGACGCGTCACGTTCTCCACAAGGTAATCGACGATGCGCTCCTCGTAGAGCCGTGTCTCCCCCGCCGAGTGCGGCGTCACGATCACGTTCGGCATCGTCCAGAGTGGGGAGGAGGCCGGCAGCGGCTCCTCGTCGAAGCAGTCGAGCGCGGCGCCCGCGAGACGCCCGCCCGCGAGCGCGTCGACCAGCGCCGAGGTGACGACTACCGGTCCGCGCGCGACGCTCACGAGGTAGGCCCCTGGCTTCATCGCTCTAAATTCGCGCTCCCCCATGAGGCTCCGCGTCTCCGGTGTCAGCGAACAGGCGAGGATGACGGCGTCGGCGTCGGCCAGAAGCTCGGGCAACCGGTCCGGATGCGCGATCGCCACCGCGTCGTCGGCCGACGCGGCACGGCGCCGGACGCCGGTGACCCGCATACCGAAGGCGGAGGCGAGCCGCGCAATCCGTGCCCCGATCCGGCCGAGCCCGACCACCACGAGGTGCTTGCCGTCGAGCTCCTCCTCACGGCGGGGCACGTCGGAGATGAAGGGACGCCAATCCTGCCGGGCCTGGTGGTCGCGCAGCGTGTGGAGCTGGCGGGTCAGGCTGAGCAGGATCCCGATCGCGTGTTCCGAGACCGCGACCTCGTTCACGCCTTGCGCACTCGCGAGCCGGACTCCTTTCGAACGGATCATCTCACGGTCGTACTGGTCGGTTCCGGCGCTGACGGACTGGATCAGTCGCAGCCGCGGCGCGATGTCCAGCAGCTCGTTCCGCCAAAGGCCGGACACGACCAGCGTTCCGGCCGAAGGAAGCGCGAGACGCAGCGCGTCGAGGTCACGCACCTCCACGAAGGGTCGGACGTCTCCACGGGCCGAGAAGGCCGCGCCGAGTTGATAACCCGAATGCGCGAAGCAGATCGGGAGAAGGCTGTTCGGGTCCATCGGATCTCGTCGCTCGATACGGGATCGCGTCATAGAGCCGATTCGAGGTCGACGCGCCCCGGATCGAGACGGAAAGTCGCTGTTTCAGCGGTCACGTCGCACGCTATAGGCTCAAACGTCGGGAGATCAGGCACGACGATGGACGGAACGAGCACGGAGCCGCAGGGCGACCTCACGGTGCGCACGCTGGCGATGCCGGCCGACACCAACGCCAACGGCGACATCTTCGGCGGTTGGGTCATGTCGCAGATGGACCAGGCAGGCGGCATCGCGGGCGTCGAGCGTGCGCAGGGACGCGTCGTCACGGTCGCGGTGGACGGCATGACCTTCATTCGGCCGGTCAGGGTCGGCGACGTGCTCTGCGTCTACACCCGGGTCGGGCATGTCGGCCGAACCTCGATGAAGATCGAGATCGAGGCCTGGGCGCGACGTTTCCGCAGCCGCGGGCGTGACAAGGTCACGGAGGCGACGTTCACCTTCGTGGCGATCGACGACGAGGGGCGGCCCCGCCCCGTGCCGCCGGCCTTGCCGGCTCTCCCGTAGGAATCCAAGCGGATGACGCTGAACAAGGTCGTGATCGTCGGCGGCGGGCAGGCCGGGTTCCAGGTCGCGGCCTCGCTGCGGCAAGACGGCTTCGATGGCGACGTGACCGTGGTCGGCGATGAGGTAGGCCTGCCCTACCAGCGCCCTCCGCTGTCGAAGGCCTACCTGAAGGGCGCGGTCGGTGCCGACTCGCTGGAGTTCAGGCCGCAGACCTTCTTCGCCGAGCATCGAATCGACCTCGTGCACGGCCGTGCCGCGGCGATCGACCGGACGAACCGGCGGGTGATGCTGGAGGACGGGCGCGCGCTCGATTACGACCACCTCGTCCTGGCGACCGGGGCCCATAATCGCGTGCTCCCGGTCCCGGGGGCCGATCTCGACGGCGTGTGCGGGCTGCGCGACCTCGCGGATGCCGATCGGCTCCGGGAGCGCCTGGGCGATGTTCGCCATGTCGTCGTCGCGGGCGCGGGCTTCATCGGACTCGAATTTGCGGCCGTCGCGGCCGGGCTCGGCCTTGATGTCCACGTACTCGAGATGGCCGAGCGGCCGATGGCACGCGCGGTGTCGCGCCCGATGTCTGACGCTTTCGCGAAGGCGCATCGCGGTTGGGGCGTCAAGCTCGATCTCGGCCAGGGTCTGTCGCGGATCGAGGGACGGGACGGGCGGGTCGCGGCCGTCGAGACGACGGCGGGCCTGCGCATCGAGACCGATCTCGTGGTGTTCGGCATCGGGGTGATCCCGAACATGCGCCTCGCGGAGGAGGCTGGGCTCGCGATCGAGAACGGCATCAAGGTCGACGCGCATCTCCTGACTTCCGACCCGGCGATCTCGGCCGCGGGCGACGTCGCACAGTTTCCAAGCGTCCAGGCCGGCCACGACGTGCGCCTCGAATCCGTGCAGAACGCGGTTGATCACGCACGCCTGATCGCGGCCCGCCTGATAGGTCACACCGTGCCCTACACGGCTGTCCCCTGGTTCTGGTCCGACCAGGGCGATCTCAAGCTCCAGATTGCAGGGCTGATGATCGGACAAGATACCGAGATCATGGTGGGGGACGTCGACAAGCCGGCTTTTTCGGTCCTGGGCTTCCGGGCCGGGACGCTGATCGCGGTGGAATCCGTCAACCGGGCCAGCGATCACATGGCGGCACGCCGCCTGCTCACGTCGCACGCAGCATTGAGTCCGCAGGAGGCCGGGGCGCCTGGTTTCGACCTGAAGGCGTGGGCGGTGGCGCAAGGGCGCCCGTCCCGAAGCTAGAGGCCAGCGCGTTTTGCCCGCCTGACCCGACCTTCCGCGAATCGATCGACCGAGAACCTGTCGTGCGGCACACGCCGCAGGAAACGCTCGGCGATCTCGTGAACGACGAGGTCGGGCCGGACGACTTCGACGTATCTCCAGTCGACGTTGGCAGACCAGATCACGTGCAGCTCCCGGAAGCTCTCGGCCAAGGTCGTCGCGAAGGTGTACCCGAACTCGAGCGAGAACGAATCTCCGAACAGCACGACCCGGCGCGGATCGAGGCCGGGCGCCTCGTTCAGGTAGACGCTGCGAGACCCGACATAGAAGCCGCCCTTGCCGTCGAGGTCGCGCTGCTCCCTGAAGCGCACCAGCGCGTTCGCGTCGACGCGCTTGGCCGTGAATGCGAATTCGTAGGGCGTCGCGCGCTCCTTGACCGGAGGAACAAGCTTGCGGCCCGTATCGAAAAGGTAGTCCTGCGGCTCCCGCGCGATCGCGGCCGCGACGTTGGCGGCTGGCGCGAGGCCGCACGCCTTGCACAAGGCCGCGTATCCGGCGAGGCAACCCAGAAACGTCCAGTGCGTGTCCGTCTTGAAGAAAACGTCGGTGCCGGCCCTGGCGCGGTCGAGCGGTCCGAAGAGGTCGACCCACGCATCCGCCGCGCGCGACTTCCCGACCCGTTCGCCCAACCGCCGGCCGGGCGCTAGGCAGGGATCGATGACCGCCGAAGAGAGACGGTCGGCCTCGATCGAGAGCTTGTCGGGCACGACGACCTCGAGGTAGCGAGCGCCGAGCGCGGCGGCGCGCCGCGCCCGGCGCTCGATCAAACGCGTCCAGCGCCACAGCGTCCAGCGCATGCGCCAGCTCTCGGCATAGAGCGCCGCCGTCTCGCCGCTCCGACCGACCCAGAACAGCCAGCCGTCGCGGCCGACATGAACGCCTGGAGGAACGCCGCTCGCCATGGCGGTCCTTAGCGACAGGTCAGGGGTGTGGAAAACGGCAGGAACGGCTCAGCCGGCCCGGAGGCCGGCCAGAATCCGCCGGCATTCGACGAGATCGTCGAGGGCGGCCCGGAGGCGGCCCGCATCCGCCTCCCCTAGGCCGGACCGACCAATGACGATCCCGTCGTAGCGCTCCTGAACCGTCGGCCCACCTTCTCCCGATGGAGCCGTCTGGCTGTCCGCATCGACCTCGTCCCGCGAGAACGCGATGCGGTCGGCTTCGTCGGCCTCAGCTTCGAGCGCTGGCGCGAAAGGCGGCGGATCGGCCGGATCACCGCGCCCGACGCCCTGAACGAAGCGCGGCCCGTTCTCCTTGAGGATGCGCTGCACGCCCTTGATCGTGTAACCCTGGCCGTAGAGGAGGTGCCGAATGCCTCGTAGCAGTTCGACGTCGTCCGGCCGATAGTAGCGCCGTCCTCCGCCGCGTTTGAGCGGCCGGATCGGGGAGAACCGCGTTTCCCAGAACCGCAAGACATGCTGCGGGATATCGAGGTCCTCGGCGACCTCGCTGATGGTCCGGAAAGCGTCGGGGCTCTTGTTCATCATGGCTCGGGTCAGTCGGCCTCGGCCACCGGCGGGCCCCCGTTGATGCGCGATTTGAGCACGTTCGAGGGCTTGAACACCATGACGCGCCGGGGCTCGATCGGCACCTCGACGCCGGTCTTCGGGTTGCGTCCGATGCGCTGGCCCTTGCTGCGCACCAGGAACGTGCCGAATGAGGAGAGCTTCACCATCTCGCCGCGCGCGAGCCCGCTGCAGATCTCGTCCAAGACCTTCTCGACGAGCGCGGCCGATTCGCTGCGGGACAGGCCGAGCTTCTGATAGACGGCCTCGCTGAGATCGGCCCGGGTGACTGTACGACCCGCCATGTTGCCCCCAACCGGCACTGAAACCAGGCCTATCTACCTGAGAACGACAGCTATTCCGCAGTCCCGGCCCGGTCAACCACAACGTTTCGTCGCTACCAGCGCACCAGCGCGCTACCCCAGGTGAAGCCGCCGCCGATCGCCTCCAGCATGACGAGGTCACCCTCGCGGATGCGCCCGTCGCGCCGCGCGGCGTCGATCGCGAGCGGGATTGAGGCCGCCGACGTATTGCCGTGGCGATCGACCGTGATCACGACTTTTTCGGGCGGGATGCCGAGTTTCTCGGCCGACGCGTCGATGATGCGGCGGTTCGCCTGATGGGGCACGAACCAGGCGAGGTCGTCGGGTCCCGTGCCGGTCGCCGCGAAGGCTTCGTGCACGACGTCGATCACCTTGCCGACCGCGAACTTGAACACTTCGCGACCCTGCATCCGCAGGTGCCCGGTCGTGCCCGTGGAGCCCGGCCCACCATCCACGTAGAGCTTGTCCCGGTACCGGCCATCCGAGCGGAGCTGGGACGTCAGCACCCCACGGTCGGCAGAGGTGCCGTTCCCCTCGCCCGCCTCCAGCACGATAGCGCCCGCCCCGTCGCCGAACAGCACGCAGGTCGTGCGATCCTCCCAATCGACGATCCGCGAGAACGTCTCGGCCCCGATCACGAGAGCGCGGCGGTGCGAACCGGACAGAAGGAACTTGTCGGCGGTCGCGACAGCGTAAACGAAGCCGGTGCACACAGCCTGAAGATCGAAGGCCGCGCCGCCGTGGATGCCGAGCCCGTCCTGGATCTGCGTCGCGGTCGACGGGAAAGTGTAGTCGGGCGTCGAGGTCGCGCAGATCACGAGATCGATGTCGGCGGCCGCCATCCCGGCATCCGCCAGCGCCGCCTCGGCGGCCTTGAGGCCGAGGGTCGAGGTCGTCTCGTCCGGCTCCGCGATGTGACGCTGCCGGATTCCGGTACGCTGGACGATCCACGAATCAGAGGTCGCGACGCGGTCCTCCAGGTCCCTGTTGGTCACGACCGTGCGCGGCAGGTACGAGCCGCAGCCCTTCACGATCGATCGTCTGACGCCGGCCAAAACTCGCAGCTCCTCAGGCGGACGGGACCGGAGACGTCTCGTCCAGCATGTCCCTGATCGTGCGCATCAATTCATGTTGCGCCATGTCGTAGGCCACGTCGATGGCGCTGGCGAAGCCGAGCGCGTCGGTGCCGCCGTGGCTCTTGATCACGATGCCCTCGAGACCGAGGAATACGCCGCCATTGACCTTGCGCGGGTCCATCTTGTCACGCAACGCATCGAACGCGCCGCGCGCCAGCAGGTAGCCGAGCCGCGCCCGCCAGGTTCGGTTCATCGCGGCCCGCAGGTAGGCGGCGATCTGCTTCGCCGTGCCCTCCGCGGTTTTGAGCGCGATGTTGCCGGTGAAGCCTTCGGTCACCACCACGTCGACGGTGCCGCGTCCGAGATCGTCGCCCTCGACGAAGCCGTGGTAGGCGAGTCCCGGGAAGTTCGCCTCGCGGAGAGTGCGGTTCGCCTCCCGGACGATCTCGACGCCCTTGACTTCCTCGGTCCCGACATTGAGGAGCCCGACCGTAGGCCGCTCGGTATCGAAGACGATGCGGGCCATCGCGGCCCCCATGATCGCCATGTCGACGAGGTGGGCCGCGTCCGCCCCGACCGTCGCGCCGACGTCGAGTACGATCGATTCGCCGCGCATCGTCGGCCAGATCGCCGCGATGGAAGGCCGCTCGATATGCGCCATCGTCTTGAGACACACCTTGGACATCGCCATGAGTGCGCCTGTATTCCCGGCCGAAACGGCGGCATCCGCTTCCCCGTCGCGCACCGCCTGGATCGCCTTCCACATGGAGGATTTCCAGCGCCCCGTCCGCAGCGCTTGCCCCGGCTTCTCGTCCATGGCGATCGAGATCTCGGCGTGGCGCACCTCGCTCGCGGCCTCGAGCTTCGGATGGGTGGCAAGGATCGGCCGGATCACGCCCTCGTCGCCGACGAGGATCAGCCGCATGTCCGGATGACGCTCCAGCGCCAAGGCGGCGCCTGGCACCACGATGGCGGCGCCGAGATCGCCTCCCATGGCGTCGAGCGAGATACGGACCGGATTAGGCATTGGCTCGTGGATCGTTGCGGAGGCGCGGAACCTACAGGCTCCCCCTCGGACCGCAACCGGTTTCTCCGATCAGGCGTCCGCGTCGGGTCCTGTGTGACGCCTCGCCAGCACCGCGAAGGGGCTGTCCGCAGGCTCTCTCTCGGCGTCGGACGCGAACGCCACGCCCGGCTTCTTCGGGTAGGGGTCGAGACCGAGCGCCAGGAACTCGGACGCGATCGAGCCGAGGTCGATCCGTCCGTCGGCGATCTCGTCCGGCGCGTCGGGATCGATCTCGACCTCCGGCTCGACCGTCGCGTCGCGCCGGGGCGGCGCGGCCTCGACGAACTGCACCTCGACCTCCTCGTCGAGCGTCGAGTCGAACGGATCCAGCGTGACCACGCAGGTCTGGGTGATGTCGGCCGTGACCCGCCCTTTCACGCCGAGCCTGCCGTGAGCCCAGGCGAGCCGAAACCGCGCCTCCAACCGGCGCAAGTCGTCGAGCCCGAGATCCGCTCTCAGTGCCGCGCATTCCTCCGGCGTCGCGGACACGCGCACCTCGCGTCCCTCGTGGGGGAGCGAGGTCACGGCGACGGGACGGGAGAACGGGCCGACGCTGTCGGCGATCATCGCACGGTCTCCGGAGCAAGCTCCGGCACGGGAAGCGCGAAAACCGGTCCGGCGAGGATCGCGCCGAACTCCACCCCCGCGAGGACACGCTCCGATGCCAGCAGCGCCCTCGATACATGCCGCAGGCCATCCGGCTCGGCGTCGGGGAGACGCGTCGCGATCTCGCCCGCCAGAGCCTCGGGATCGGCCCGGTCGAGCACGGGATCGTATCGGCTCGTGCGATCGTAGAAAGCGCGCGCGAGCTTCTTCATGCGCTTGGGAACGCCGAAATCGCCGACGCCCGTCTCGCGTAGCGCGATCTCCAGATGCGCGAAGACGGCGTCGATGAGTTCCTGCGCGGCATCGCCCGCGGGATCTGGCAGTTGCCGCAGGCGGCGCAGCACCAGGAGCGTGTGCAGCGTCAGCGACTCGAAGCGGCCCTCGACGGTGTCGGGAAGGCCGCCGAGCCCGTAGAGCGCAGGATCGCGCGAGGCTGCCACGAGGCGCGTGTGCATCTCCCCGATCGCGTCACCCGATCGTCGCCGCCACAACCCGAACATCAGCCCTCGATCGCCTCCGCGCTCGCCTTGTCAAAGCCACAGGCTGGCGCTACGGCACCGTCGCATTCCGAACAAGCTCCGGGCCGCATCGAGGACACCATGTCGCGTCGAAATCTCCGCTCAGTGTCCCGCCTCGTCCTGGTCACGGCGCTCGGCCTGTCGTTGTCGGGATGCCTCCTCGGCGAGGACCTGCACAAGGGCTACGTGGTCGACGAGCGGGCGGTCTCCCAGATCAAGCCGGGTATGAACCCCGAACAGGTGCTGCAGACGTTGGGCACGCCGACCACGGTCTCCACCGTCGGTAACAAGAGCTGGTACTATATCAGCCAGACGCAGAACCGGACGCTGTACTTCATGGGCGAGAGGGTCACCGACCAGCGCGTGACCGCCGTCTACTTCACGCCAGGCTTCAAGGTCGAGCGGATCGCGCTCTACGGACTGGAAGACGGCAAGGTGTTCGACTTTATCTCGCGCCGCACCGAAGCCGGAGGCAACGAGGCGAACTTCGTGAGCCAGCTCTTCCGGGGTCTGGGCACTTTCATCCCGAACAGTTGAGACAGCGAAAGCTCGCGCAAATCTCGCGTGATAATCGTCACGACCGGTCTTCCCGGTCGTGACGATTAGATTATCACCTTACTGATGCGCTAAGATCGCTAAAAGTAGCAGAGCGATGATATTGGTTATTTTAATAGCAGGATTTACGGCAGGTCCTGCGGTGTCTTTGTAGGGGTCTCCGACGGTGTCGCCGGTGACGGAGGCCTTGTGGGCTTCCGAGCCCTTCATGTGGCGCACGCCGTCCTTGTCGACGAAGCCGTCCTCGAAGGACTTCTTGGCGTTGTCCCAGGCGCCGCCGCCCGACGTCATCGAGATCGCCACGAATATGCCGGTCACGATCACGCCCATCAGCATCGCGCCGACCGCCGCGAATGCCTGGTTCTTGTCCGCGATCGCCCGGATGACGAAGAAGGTCACGACCGGCGCCAGCACCGGCAGGAGCGAGGGCACGATCATCTCCCGGATGGCCGCGCGGGTCAGCATGTCGACGGCGCGGCCGTAATCGGGCCGCTCGGTCCCGGCCATGATGCCCGGCCGGTCGCGGAACTGGCGGCGGACCTCCTCGACGACGGAGCCCGCCGCGCGCCCGACCGCCGTCATGCCCATGCCGCCGAACAGGAACGGGATGAGCCCACCGAGCAGCAGTCCCACCACCACGTACGGGTTCGACAGCGAGAAATCGACGACGACCCCCCGGTAGAACTGGAAGACGGTGGAGCCCGCCCGGTTGGCCTCCGCGACGAAGAAGTTGAGGTCGGACGTGTAGGCGGCGAACAGGACCAGCGCGCCGAGGCCAGCGGAGCCGATCGCGTACCCCTTGGTGACGGCCTTCGTGGTGTTGCCCACCGCGTCGAGCGCGTCCGTCGAGCGGCGCACGTCGTGCGGCAGCCCGGCCATCTCGGCGATGCCGCCCGCGTTGTCGGTCACCGGCCCGAACGCGTCGAGCGCCACCACGACGCCGGCCAGCGCCAGCATCGCGGTCGTGGCGATCGCGATCCCGAAGAGGCCCGCGAGCGAATATGACACGATGATGCCGGCCACGATCACGATCGTCGGCATCGCGGTCGATTCGAGCGAGACCGCGAGGCCCTGGATGACGTTCGTGCCGTGGCCCGTGACGGAGGCCTGCGCGATCGACACGACCGGCCGCTTGCCGGTGCCGGTGTAGTACTCGGTGATGACCACGATCAGCGCCGTCACCGCGAGCCCGGTCAGCGCGCAGCCGAGCAGGTGGCCGGACGTGAAGGTCGTGCCCTGCCCCGTCGTGAAGGCGGCCGAGAAGTTGCCGAACATCGCGACGTTCACGAGCGCGATCGCCACGATCGAGAGCAGGCCCGCCGTGACGAACCCCTTGTAGAGCGCCCCCATGATGGACTGGTTCTGCCCGAGCTTCACCGCGAAGGTACCGACGATCGAGGTCGCGATGCAGGCGGACCCGATGGCCAGCGGGTAGAGCATCATCGTCTCGAGGATCGGCTGGCCGGCGAAGAAGATCGCGGAAAGCACCATGGTGGCGACGATCGTCACCGCGTAGGTCTCGAACAGGTCGGCCGCCATGCCGGCGCAATCGCCGACATTGTCGCCCACGTTGTCAGCGATCGTCGCGGGGTTGCGCGGGTCGTCCTCAGGGATCCCGGCCTCGACCTTGCCCACGAGGTCGGCCCCGACATCGGCGCCCTTGGTGAAGATGCCGCCGCCGAGGCGGGCGAAGATGGAGATCAGCGACGCCCCGAAGCCGAGCGCGACGAGCGAGTCGATCACGATGCGGCTCGACGGCGGGTAGCCGAGACCGCGGGTCAGGACCGCGTAGGTGATGGTGACCCCGAGGAGCGCGAGCCCCGCGACCAGCATCCCCGTGACCGCGCCCGACTTGAACGCGACGTCGAGCCCGTCGCCGAGCGACACGGAGGCGGCCTGCGCGGTCCGGACGTTCGCCCGCACCGACACGTTCATGCCGATGAAGCCCGCGATGCCGGACAGGACCGCGCCGACCGCGAACCCGATCCCGACCGTGATGCCGAGCAGGTAGACGAGCGCCGCGAAGAGCACGATGCCCACGACGCCGATCGTCAGGTACTGCCGCCGAAGATAGGCCTGCGCGCCCTCGCGGATCGCGCCCGCGATCTCCTGCATGCGCTGCGTGCCCGCATCCCGCCTCATGACGTCGGCGATCGCCCACCCGCCATACGCGAGGGAGAGCAGGCCGCCGACGATGATGAGAGCGAGTGCGATCATGTGAACGTCCCTGGTCGTTTCCGCCGGCCGTCCGGGTGTATTAGGGCGCGGAGCGCCCTCCCCCCGTTTGGGGCCGCAATGGGGCCGAGTGTCTGCCAAAGTTTCGCCGCGACGGCAATTCCGCTTTCGTGTCGATCACGATGATGCCGTGACAGCCGGCCGCGTGTATCGGGTGCCGATCACGAGCAGGGTCGCGACGACCGCGACCGTGGGCAGGACGAGCCAGTTCACGGCCGCCCACCCGCCGACCGACAGCAGCTTGCCGGAGGACAGCGAGGCGATCGCGACCGACCCGAAGACCAGGAAGTCGTTCGCCGCCTGCACCTTCGTGCGCTCCTCGGGCCGGTAGCACTGCGTGACGAGCGAGGTCGCGCCGATGAAGCCCAGATTCCAGCCGATTCCTACGAGCACGAGGGCAGTCCAGAAATGTGGGACGTCCGTCCCGGCGAGCCCGACCATCGCCGCGAACGCGATCATGACGAGGCCCGCCAGCGCGACCCGCTCCGCCCCGAACCGCGCGATGATCCGTCCGGTCACGAAGCTCGGCCCATACATCGCCAGGATATGCCACTGGATGCCCAGCGTCGCGGCACCGACCGGTAGCCCGCATTCCACCACCATGGCCAACGGCGCGGCCGTCATGACGAAGCTCATCAGCCCGTACGAGACGAGGCCCGTCAGGACCGCGAGGACGAACCGTGGCTGCCGCACGATCTCGGACAGAGGTCTGCCGATCGCAGGCGAGACGGTCACGATCGGGGCCGGGCCGGGACGCAGGAAGGCGAGAACCGCGATCGAGGTCACGGCCAGCCCCGCCTGACCGATGAAACCCGCCGCGAAGCCCGCCTCCGGCCAGAGCGCTTGCGTCCAGATGACGGTCTGAGGCCCGACGAACGCCGCCGCGATGCCGCCGACCATCACCCACGAGATCGCACGCGGGCGAAAAGCCGGCGAGGCGAGATCGGCCGCCGCGAAGCGGTAGCTCTGCACGAACGAGGCGTAGAACCCCGCGAGCACGGTGCCGAGACAGAACACGAGGAAGCTCGCGGACGCGGCCCCGTAGGCGGCGATGCAGCCGGCCGCCGTGCCGACCAGCGCGCCGACGAAGTACCCGCCACGCCGCCCGAGCCCGCGCATGAGTGCGGCGGCCGGAATGGTGCCCAGCGCCAGCCCGACCTGCAGCATGCTGACGGGCAGGGTCGCGAGATCGGAGCTCGGCGCGAGACCCTGCCCGACCAAGCCGCCGAGCGAGACGACGATCGCCGGGTTCGCGCCGCCGAGCACCTGCGCGCAGGCGAGGACCCGGGCGTTGTGGCGCGCAGCGACGTCGGTGTCACGACCTGTCATGCGTCACCTCTGACACGCCCGTACGAACCGGACGTCCACCTCCGCCGGCTCACGCCGACCCGAACTCCCTTGGGAGGGCGGCGCTCATCGATGACGGGCTCCTACCAGGGTGAGACCGGGACCCCAACCCTCAATCGGCGTCCGCGACGCCTCGGCAATCTGCCGTGCGGATCGAGCTGATCGCGCGGACGCGTCCAGCCCTTTCGCTTCGCCCAGCGCGCCATCGTCACGGCACTCACCTTCACCCTCGCGGCGATCAGGGCCGTGGACAGTTCCGTCTGCTGGTAGAGTTCTCGCGCGGCCGCGACGACCTGCGGGTCATACGCCCGGCCGCGCCGGTCGCCGGTCGTCGCGATCGGCGCCGTGCGTCGCGAGGCGGCGAAGCGGTGGCTCGCGGGCTTGGCCCTCGGCCGGACCCAGCCGCGCCGTGTGATCCAGTTCGACACGGTCGCCTGGCTCACGCCCGCCCGCGCGGCGATCCGTGCCTGCGAGAGCAGCGTGCCGGTTGCGAGGTCCCGCGCGGTCCCGACCGCGTCGGCCGCGTACGGCCGGCCACGCAGGCGGCGGTAACGGACGAAATGCGGCCCGGGCCTGTCCGGCGGCGCCGGCCGGCTCCAGCCGAAACGCTTGCGCCAGCGGAACAGGGTCGCGGTGCCGATCCCGAGGCGGAGCCCGATCCGCTCCAGGCCGAGCCGCGACCCCTCGATCAGTGCCCGCGCGGCCTCGTGCTCAGCCTTGCCGTAGCGGCCGCGGGATGGCTGGCCGCGGGGTACATCTACTCCGACCCGAGCGGCCGGCCGCGACCGGCTCGCTCTCCGCCCCACCGCTTCGTCCTGAGAGTTTGGCCGGACGACACGAATTCCACCCGGGTCCACATGCCGAGGTGGCCGGCGAAGCCGGCCCTCGAAGCACTCGAGACGGTCGTGCGTGCTTCGAGGCTCGCCTGCGGCGAGCCCCTCAGCATGAGGGCCCCGTGGATCAGTGCCTCCGGTCACGTCCCGCGACGTTCGACCCGCCCCGTCCCCGTCCGGCCGCCTCCAGCCGCCCCCGCGCGCCCACCGCCCGACCGTCTCGGCGCAGAGCCCGGTCCGCCCGGCGATCTCGTCGAAGCGCAGCCCCGTCCCCTCGACCAGCGCCCGCACGGTGACGACGACCTCAATCGGGTACGGTCGCCCCCGGCCGGTCGGACTGCGACGTGAGCCGGGCAAGATCAAGGCGTGGTCTGGAGGAGCGGCACACATCGAACAAGGTATATATTCCTTTGTTATGACCTATTCAACCGTCACGGCACGCGTCTTGATCTGTTCGGTAGCGCCGTGGGCCGTCCTTCCATCGACCTCGCCAGTTCCTCTGAGCGGGCATGCCGGGCCGGACGGCAATGTCGGCACGTAGTAAGCCGACCTGCTCGAAGAACGTCGATCTGACGCGTGCAAGCCCATAGCCGGCTGTTTGTCGAGACAGGGTCTGGCGAACCACTCTCGGCTTCGTTGCCTCCTGCGCTAACTCAAATCCACCGCTTGTATGTTGGACCGTTTTTGGTATCGTCCAATCTCATAAGTAGGTCGGATGCCTATCTCGAACACGTGAGCAGCAGCCATGACGAACGGTACGCGTAGGGGGATCCTCGGTGTTATGACGGTGGCGGCGGGTGCGCTTGCGACCGGTAGGGCGGTGGCGGTCGAAGATGATGGTCATGCGGCCGGCTACGACGTCGCGCCAGCCTCCCGGTTCGCCGCCACGATCCCTCGGAAGGACGGCGATCCGGTCGTTTTCACCACGTCACTCGACAAGGGTGCGCTGAAGGCGACGTCCGGCGGCTGGGCCCGCGACGTGACGACCCGCAATCTTCCCATCGCGACCGATATCGCGGGTGCGCATCTCTTCCTTAATCCTGGCGGCGTGCGCGAGATGCATTGGCATACCTCCGATGAGTGGGCCTACATCTTGGCCGGCCATTGTCAGGTGACGGTCGTCGACCCGCAGGGGGAGACGGAGGTGGCGAATTACGGTCCGGGCGACCTCTGGTACTTCCCGAAAGGCCACAGCCACGCGATCCAGACGATCGGCGGCGAGCCCTGCCATGCCATCCTGGCGTTCAATGACGGACTCTATGGCGAGCACGGCACGTTCGGCCTCAGCGATTGGGCAAGCCGCCTCGACCCGGCGATGATGGCGCAGGTCTTCGGCATGCCCAAGGAGTCGATCGCCGGCATTCCCCCGGGCGAAGTCTACATCCGCCAAGGTGCGGTCATGCGCCACGATGGCATGCAGGCGCGTGCCACCAAGGTCCTGAGCCGCGCGCGAACCCACAGATATGCCATGCTGGCCAACGCGCCGCAGACCACATCCGATGGGGGGTCTCTGGCTATCGCGTCCGCCGAGGAATACCCGATGTCGGCCGCGATGAGCGGTACGCTCCTGCGGCTGCAACCGGGGGCCCTCCACGAGCCGCACTGGCACCCCAACGCCAACGAGTGGCACTACGTGTCCAAGGGACGGACACGTGTCACGCTCTTCGCGCCGGACAAGCGGCTGTCGGTCGCCGAGCTCTCCGTGGGAGACTGCGCATATTTTCCTCGCGGCTGTGGTCACACCGTCCAGAATATCGGCAGGGAGGAATGCGAGGTCGTCAGCGTGCTGGATAGCGGCTCTTACCAGGAGACCTCACTGTCCGATTGGGTCCAGCGCGTCCCGGCACACCTGTTGGCCAACAACCTTGGCTTGCCGGACGAGGCTTTCTCGAAGCTCGCCCGCAAGACATCGGTCATCGTCGCGGCAATCTAGAAGCTGTGAGCCGACGACCCGGTGAGGCTCGAGGAACGAACCTTCTCTCCGCCGGAAGAGCCGATCACCGTGCGAGGGTCAGCCGGCGTCGATATCGGTGCTGGAGTCGATGTGTGGACGGCAAGGGTCTGCTCTCGCACAGCCTGCATCGAGGTGCCGTTCCGGTTACGGAGAGGGCCGGACGACACCGTCATCTCACTCCAGCGCCGGCGCGCCGAAATGCTGGAAGGACGGGGTGGCCAGCTTGTGGGCCGTGCCGTTCAGCCGGAGGGCCGGCGGGCCCTCTCCGTCCCGCACCTCTCCGATCGCCGTGACCACGAGGCCGAGGGCGTCGGCGGCGCGCGTCATCGCGTCGAGGTGCGCGGGCGGCAGGGTGAACAGGATCTCGTAATCGTCGCCGCCGCCCGCGATCCGGTCGAGCAGGCCGGGTGTAGGCCACGGGGCGGACCCAGCCTGATAAGCCGCCTCCCCCGCGAGCGCCGCTCGGGCAGCCCGCGAGAGCGGGATGCGGTCGAGGTCGAGGATCCCGGTGACGCCGGAGGCGCGCAGCATCTTGGCGGCGTCGCCCACGAGCCCGTCCGAGACGTCCATGGCGGCGCTCGCGTGCTCGCGCAGGTGGTTCGCGAGCGCGAGGCGTGGCCGGGGATGGCGGTAGCGGTCGACGAGCTCGTCCCGGTCGGCCGGGTCCAGCCCCCTCCCCCAGGCGGGCGCTCCGGTCAGGAGGTCGAGCCCGAGCGCCGCGTCGCCGATCGTGCCGGTGACGGCGATCAGGTCGCCCGCCCGAGCCGTGGTGCGCCGGACCATGCGGCCCGCCGGCACGGAGCCGAAGGCGGTGATCGACACGGAGAGCGGCCCGGCCGCGCGCACCGTGTCACCACCGAGCAAGGCGCAGC
>CAHJXE010000039.1 GCA_903644085.1 Hyphomicrobiales bacterium | reverse complement strand
GAGCCGGGCGAGGAGGCCCGGCAGGGTCGCGTCGTCGAGCGCCAGCTCGACCGAGCCGTCGGCGCGCATGCGCTCCGCGACCCCGAACCGGCGCTCGCGCGGGATCAGGACGGGCGGCGGGTCGGGGTCGAGCCGGTAGAGCTCGCGCCGGTAGTGACGGGTGATCTCCAACACGTCCTCGAAGCCGGCCGTGGTGAGGAGCGCCCCGCGGGCGAGTCGGCGCTCCAGCACCGCGTTCGTGGCGATCGTCGTGCCGTGGAGCAGGAGGCCGACCTCCGCGAGGTCGAAGCCGAACCGCTCCGCGGCCTCGCGCACGCCGCGCATCAGACCCTCCGAGGGATCGTGCGGCGTGGTGGGGGTCTTCCACGCGTGGACCGCCCCGTCGCGCCCGTCGAGCACCTGCAGGTCGGTGAAAGTGCCCCCGATATCGACGGCGATCCGGATGGGGCGGGTGATCTCGACCAAGCTGATGCTCGCGCAGGTGTCGCGCGCATCAAAGGGGAGATGCCACCCGCGTCAACCGGACTTCGTCGTCAGCCGTGAATCCCCGAGGCGTCGAGACGGCTGCGCCTCATTTGTGACCCTGGTGCATGTGCGGGGACGAGGCCGATCGCGGCTGCGCGCCGGGCGGAGCGGGGGCGCCCGGCGGCGGCGTGGCGGCAGCGGGCTCGCCGATCGCGAGTCGCATCTCGGCGATCTCCTTCTGTTGGGCGACGATGATCTCCTGGGCCATACGGCGCAGGGTCTCGTTCGTCCCGTAGCGCAACTCGGCCTGCGCCATGTCGATCGCGCTCTGGTGATGCGGGACCATCATGGCGACGAAGTCGCGGTCGACGTCGCCCGAGGGCTTGATGGTCATGGCGGACATCATGCGCCCCATCGCGGCATCACTCTCGGCCAGGAAGGGCGCGTCGACGGGGGCCGCCCCGAGCCCCGTCGCGCCGGCCAAGATCGTGCCGGCCGAGAGCGCGAGAGAGGCGAGAACCGCGCGGATCGACCGGCGAGTGTCGCGCATATCGGGCATGTACATCTCCGGCCATGATGTATCGTGGACGCCCTACCGAGACGCAGGTCGCACCGGGTTGTTCCGACCGTCGCCTAATCGGACGGGCGGTCCCGGTCATCGATCATGCGGAACGTCGCGGGCAAGCCGTCGCCGTCGCGATAGATCGCCGCCGCCGCCCAGCCGCCGCCGAGGATGGGCACGCGCCACAGCTCCATGGTCTCGTGCGAGATCTCGGTGACGCGTGAGTGCGTGAGCCGCGGCGAGCGATCGGGGTCGGCCGCGACCTCGAAGGCTCGCAGATCCTGGCCGAGCCCCGTGCCCGTCAACTTCACGACCGCCTCCTTGCACACCCAAGTGGCGAAGAAGGCGTCGAGTCGCCGCGACGCCGGCAACGCGTCGATCTCGGCGATCTCCCGCTTCGCGAAGACCGTGCGCTGCACCGCGACGCGATCGGCGAGCGGCCGGACGAGCTCGAGGTCGACTCCGATCGCTCGCATCATGGTCAGGCCGAGAAGCGCGACGTTCTCCGAATGCGCGAAATTGAACGACAGCCGAGGGGAGTGGGCGGCAATCTCGAGCCGAGGCTTGTCGTGCGCGCCCGATGCCAGGGCCACCCGGGCCGGATCGAGGCCCAGATGGCGGCCAAGCATCAGCCTGAGATAGGCGCGGCCCGCGAGGAACCGGTGGCGATGCGAAGACGAGCGGAGCCGTTCCGCGCGCGCCAACTCGTCGGCGCTGAGGGCCGCGAGGGAAGCAGGACGCATCCAGTGGGGTCGATCGAGGTCGACGAGCCAGAGGCGAACCTCTCCGGATCCGAGGGCCGGAGGGGTTGCGTCGCCGAGACCGGCACGGGCTCGTCGGGCAATCATCGCGGTGATCGCGTCCTTGTCCGAGGTCGATTCCTCGGCGTCACGTGGACGAAGGATCGCGAATTGCGCCTCTCACGCTGCCTTTTTCTTAAACCCAAATTCTGCAAATAGATCTTCCACTGACGCCTGACGGATGGGATGTCGCCGGAATGCTTGAAGACCCCAACCGGGAGGAGAGCGGGCCAGGGCGCGAGAGCGATGGCCCGGGGAATCGTGCCACGCATCATGTCGTCGGCGTCGCGCTCGACCACGATCGCGCGCGGTGCGTCCATCACCTGGTCGAGGAGAGCGCCCGCCTGATGCCCGACCGCGTCGCGGTGGCGGCCGGCGGCGCGACACGCACCTTCGCCGAGGTGGACGCGTTCGGGAACCGGCTCGCCCGGACGCTTCGCGATGTCGGTGTCGCGACGAGCGACATCGTGGCGCTCTGCCTCGACCGCGTCGTGGACCTGCCGGGCAGCCTGGTGGGCGTCCTGAAGGCCGGCGCCGCCTATCTGCCGCTCGATCCCGCGCACCCGGTCCAGCGCTTGCGCGATACGCTCGCGCAGGCCGGCCCGGCCTGCATCGTGACGACCCAGGATCATGGCGCGATCTTCGAGGGGCTCGACATCCCGGTCCTGACGCTCGACCGCGACGCCGCCCGCCTCGCGGCACAGCCGGACACCGCGCCGGATGTCCAAGTCGGACCCGGCGACCTCGCCTACGTCATCTACACCTCGGGCTCGACCGGGCGGCCGAAGGGCGTCGAGGTCGAGCACCGTAACCTCGTGGCGTTTCTGGAGGCCATGCGACGCGAGCCGGGTCTCGGCCCGGAGGACACGTTGCTCGGCGTGACGACCCTGTCCTTCGACATCGCGGGCCTCGAGATCTGGCTGCCGCTGATGGTCGGCGCACGGCTCGTCCTCGCGTCCCGCACGGAGGTCGTGAGGGCGACGGAGCTCCTGGCCCTCATCGACGCGTTCGACGTGACCGTGATGCAGGCGACGCCGGTGCTCTGGCGATCTCTCGTGGAGAGCGGCTGGGCGGGCAAGCCCAACCTGCGGGCGCTCTGCGGCGGCGAAACCCTCCCCAGGGATCTGGCCGTGAGCCTTATCCGGCGCGTCGGCGTGCTGTGGAACCTCTACGGCCCGACCGAGACGACGATCTGGTCGACCCTGGAGCGCGTCACCGACCCGGAGAGGCCGATCACGATCGGCCGCCCGATCGCGAACACGACGGTCCACATCCTCGACGAGGCCGGGCGCAGCGCCGGGCCGGGCGTTGCCGGGGAGCTCTGCATCGGCGGGGAGGGCGTCGCGCGTGGTTATCGCGACCGTGCCGACCTGACGAGCGAGAGCTTCCGGGAGACCGAGACGGCTTCGGGTCCGGCCCGGATCTATCGCACCGGCGACCTCGCCCGGTTCGACAGCGAGGGGCGGCTGATCTATCTCGGCCGTCGCGACCAGCAGGTGAAGATCCGCGGCCACCGCATCGAGCTCGAAGAGATCGAAGGCGCGCTGAACGCGCACCCGCTCGTCCGCAGCGCCGTCGTGGCGGCGTTCAAGGTCGGATCCGACCTGAGGCTCGCGGCTTTCACGGTGCTCGAACCGTACGGCGACGTCACGGGAAGCGAACTGCGCCAGCACCTCCGGGGCATCCTGCCGGACGTGATGATCCCCTCCCGGTATCTGCCGTTGGACGCCCTGCCGCAGACGACGAGCGGCAAGGTCGACCGAGCGGCCCTGCCCAATCCCTTCCTGGACGCGAGGCACGCTCAGGCGTCTCACGAGCTTCCGGCGACCGAGCTGGAGCGGACCATCGCACGCGTCTGGCGCGACCTTCTCGGGATCGAGGCGGTCGGCGCGAACGACAACTTCTTCGAGATCGGCGGGCACTCGCTGCTGTCGGTCCGCGCCGCCTCGGCCATCAAGTCCGAGACCGGTATCGAGCTCAATCCCCGGTTCTTCTTCTACAGCACTCTACGGCAGCTGGCCGCAAGCATGAGCGCCCTCGACAGAGCCATGTGATGGGGCCCTTCTTCTTCGGGTCGAGCCGTCGCCGGCTCTTCGGCGTCTACACGCCGGCCGTCGAGCTCGAGGCGCCGCCCGGCGCCGTCGTCCTGTGCCAGCCCTGGGGCACCGAGTACATCCACGCGCACCGCGCCATCGTGCGTCTCGGCGAGGCCCTGTCCCGGACGCGCTTCCACGTCCTCAGGTTCGACTACTACGGGAGCGGAGATTCCGGCGGCGACTTCGCCGAGGTCGACCTGGAAGGCTGGCGGTCCGACATCAGGACCGCGGCGGACGAGTGTCTCAGCATGTCGGGGGCCTCTCGCGTCAGCCTCGTCGGGCTGCGGATCGGCGCGAACCTCGCAGCAGACGTCGCGCGTGATCTCGCCGACCTCGACGCCCTGGTCGTCTGGAACCCGATCGTGGACGGCGCGGCCTACGCGAGCGTCACGACTCCCGCCCGGCGGCGAGATCCGGTCGGCCTGCGGCCCCGGCGTCGCCCGGCCTCGCACGGACCGGACATCGTGAAGGTGCTCGGCTCGCCGCTGGGCGAGGAGCTCGCGGCCGAGCTAAGACAGGTCGGCCTCGCGCCGATCCTGCAGGCGGGCGCCGAGCGGACGCTGATCGTCGGATCCGGAGAACCGGCCGACCGGGCCGCGCTGCGGCGAACCCTGTCGGATCGGTCCGGCCCGACCCTCGACTATGTGGAGAACGACGACGTCCCGGCCTGGCTCGACGGACATCCAGGCTACGCGCTCCCGATCTCGACCATCGACACGATCCGGCGCTGGCTGTGAGCTCGCAATTCATCGAGAGAGCTGCGCTCTTCGGCGGCACCAAGGCGGGCATCGTGACGGTCCCGACGGCGGGGCATGACGAGACCCGCCCGGTCCTCGTCGTGTTGAATACCGGGATCTCGCACCGGGTCGGGCATCACCGGATGCATGTCGAGCTCTGCCGTGCGGTCGCCCGCCAGGGAACGATGGCGGTCCGTTTCGATTTCCGGGGCATCGGCGACAGCGCGCCGCTGGACGGCGCGGACCCGGGCGAGGGCGCGCTCGCCGACATCGGGGACGTGCTGCGGGAACTCGGCGACAGGTTCAAGGCCCGGCGCTTCGTCCTGTGCGGCCTCTGCTCCGGGGCGGACCAGTCGATCCATTTCGCGTCGCAGGACGAAAGGGTCGTCGGAGTCGCGCTGATCGATCCGCAAATTCCCAAGACCCGGCGCCACCGCATCGCGGTCGGGGTCGGCCGGCTCAGGATGTGGGGAACTTGGCGGAACCTGCTGCTCGGCCGCAGTCGCGCCTATGGCAGACTGTTCCGCCCGGCCTCGCCCCCGAGGAGCGAGACGTCGGACGAGTACCTGGATCGGCAGCTGAACCGGCCCGAGAGCCGCGACGCGCTCGGCCGGTCCTTCGCGGCCGCGATCGATCGCGGGGTGAGGATCCTCGCCGTGTTCACCACCGGGGAGCGGGAGCGCTGGAGCTACCGCGGCCAGCTCTTCGACGCGTTCCCGGACGTGCCCCTGGCGCGCGCGATCTCGCTCGTGGAACTGCACGATGCCGACCATCTCCTGTCGCGGCGGGACGACCGCGCGAAGCTGATCGAGACCGTGACCAAGTGGATCTGACGTATCGCGGCCACGGGTCTCCCTGTCCCTCGCGCGAGCCCACCTCATGACAGTGATCTATGACGGCCCGGCCATCGACGGCCACCACCACCTCTGGGATCTGGCCATGGGTCGCCATCCCTGGCTGACCCCGCAGGGCGCCGTGACCGCGCTCGGCGACCTCGCCTACCTGCGCCGCGACTACCTGCCGGCGGATCTCGAGGCGGACGCAGCCGGCGCGGGCGTCGCCGCCACGATCGTCGTGGAGGCGCTCTGGGACCCGGCCCGCGACCCCTACGAGGAGGTCGGGTGGCTGGACGGCCTGGAGCGCCGACCCGGGATCGCGGCCCGCTACGTCGCCCGCGCGGACCTTGCGGCGCCCGGCGCGGCAGACGCGGTCGCGCGGCTCGGCCGACATCCGCGGGTCGCAGGCGTACGGCAGACGATCCGCTGGCACCCCGATCCGTCGCGGCGATGGGCCGACCGTGCGCCGATGGAGGACCCCGCTTGGCAGCGCGGCGTCGGCCTCCTGCGCGAGCACGGATTGCTGCTCGAACTCCTGATGTATCCCTGGCAGGCGCAGGCCGTCGCGGATCTCGCCCGCGCCCATCCCGACCTGCCGATCGTCGTGAACCACTGCTCCTCGCCGATCGACCGCGACGAGGCCGGCATCGCGCGCTGGCTGACCGGGCTCGCCGCGATGGCGCAGGCGCCGAACGTGCACCTCAAGCTCTCCAATCTGCCGAGCTACGCGGCCGCCCCGACCGCCGCGGCGATCCGTGACGTGATCGACCCCTGCCTCGCGGCCTTCGGCCCCGCGCGCTGCCTGTGGGGCAGCGACTACCCGGTCGCCCGGAAGGCGCTTCCCTACGCCGGGACGCTTCGCCTTGTGCGCGAGGCGCTGGCCGACCTGCCGATGGCGGCGCAGCGCGCGATCCTGTGCGGCACCGCGGCCCGGCTCTACGGGCTCGAGGCGTTCGTCTGACGCGACCTCAATGGGCGGGTCGCGACGACGGCTCCCACTCGTCGAGGCTCGTCGCCACGAGGTCCTTCATCGTGGTCCACTTCGCCTCGCCCTCGACCGACGTCTTGCCCTGCATCACCGCCGCGCCGAAGGCCACGACCCGGTCTGCCAGATGGTCGAGCATCGCGGGCGTCCAGGTGTCGATCGCGTGGGGGCCGCGCTCGACGACGAGTTCCTTGAGCCCCTTGATGCGCCGGTAGGCCGCGACGGTGCCCTCCAGGCTCTCGGCCCGGTCCCACAGCCCCTTGCCGAAGAAGGCCGCGGGCCAGCGGTCCATGCCGGCGAGCATCGCGGAGTTCGGGTAGAACACGATGTTGTTCTCGGCCGCCATGCCGCCGAGGAACAGGTTGCGATCCTTGAGGTCGGGCGAGTCCCCGAGATAGCCGGCGCCGCTGCCGAAACTCGCGAGCATGATCGCGCCCCTGATGTTCGAGAACCCCTTCGGCGGCGCGCAGGTGACGTCCGGCAAGTCGTAGGTGCAGGCGCCGACGAAATTGCGCTGCATCGCCCAGCCGGTCGTCATCGAGCCGCGCGAGTTGCCGCCGAGCAGCATCGGGATCTGCCGGGCGGGCTGGCCGGCGAGAAGCTTGCCGCCGGCCGCGAGCCCCTCCAGCACGTCGCCGGTCGGGCTCACGAGGCGCAGGCCCCGCCCCGTCTCCAGTTGCTCGAGGGCGCGGAAGATGTCCTCGGATTGCTCCAGCGTGTTCGTGTCGCTGAAGCCGCCGGACAGGCCTTCGCCGCGCCGGTCGTAGGCCAGCACGTCGAACCCCGCCTGGTTCAGCCGGTAGAGGATCTGCCGCCAGCGCGCCATGCCGAACCCCTCGGTCGTGGCGTTCGGGAAGCGGGTCTCGGTGATCTTCCCCGTCGCGGCGTCGACCGTGTAGGGGGCGTCCGCGAGGTTCTGGATCGCGGTCAGCTGGTTGCCGCCGCCGGGGCTCATCACGACGAGCGCGCGGGTGCGCCCGCCCGCCCCATCCGCCACGCCCGTGCCCTCCATGTACCAGCCGCGCAGCTTGATCTCGCCCGTCATGCCGAGGCGCAGCCGCTCGAACGCGTCGCGCGGCGCCGTGAACTCGACGATCCAGGTGCGCGGCTCGGCCTCCGCGATCGCCTCGCGGTAGGGCGCCTTCGCGAAGAAGGCCGGGCGGCGGATCTGGCGCAGGTCGACATCGCCCTCGGGCTCGATCTTGCCCACGGGATCGACCGTGCCGGTGACGCGCGTCGAGCGTGCCTTGTTCGGCGGGACCCAACGATCGAGCTGCGGCTTCAGCCGGGCCGCGCAGGCGGCGTCCGCCTTGCAGGCCGCCCAACGCTCCTTCAGCTTCGCGTCCGTGAACTCGTCGACGTAGAAGTCGCCCGCGTAGTCCGCGGGCGGACGCGCGACCGAGACGAGGAACGGCACGCAGACGCGAGCGCCCGCCGCGTTCGGCACGAGGTAGCCCGGCATCTCATGGTAGCGGTCGAACCCGACGGGGGCCCGGCAATCGGGCTCCGGCTCGCCCGGCGGCACGAGGCGGCTCGCCTGAGCCAAGGCACCACCGGCCGCCAGGAGACCGCAACCGACGACGAAACCTGCGATCGTTCTCATGTGTCCCCCCTCGTCTCATCAGCGTGCGCACAGGCGCGCCGTCACCGCCTCGTCCTCCGGAGCCGGCTCGACGCCGGCCAGCACGTCGCTCCCGCGGGCATGGCTCAGGAGGCGATCGGCATCCCGCGCCAGCAGGAACCCGCGCTCGACCTCGCGCGTCGCCGCGGCCCGGACCGCACACACGTAGCCGGCCTTGGTGCCGTAGCGCTCGGCCAGGGACGGGCGCGGGTCGCCCGCCGCCTCCCGGGCCGCGCGCGTCGCCCCGAACGGGATGAACCCGCCCGTCAGCCCGCCGCCGCAGGGCTGCCCCTTGAAGAAGCCAGCCGCCGTGACGTTCCATCCCGTGTAGGTGCCGAGCGCGGCCTGATGGAGCACGGAGCCGATCCCCGCGACCTCGTTCCCGTCCCCGTTCACCCGCGGCATCATGGCGGGGATCGTCTGGCGAATGCCGGGCGGCTGCTTCGTGATCACGCCGGCGAAGCTGTTCTCGTCAAGATCCGGCCCGAAATCGTAGTCCATCAGCCCGACCGCCATGCCGTTCGGGGTCGGCCGGCCCGGCAGATCGGGGAAGCCCATGGCGTCCTTCGTGGCGGGCACGAGGGTACCGTCCGCGAGCCGCGGGTAGACGCTCGCGGGTGGCTCCGTGCCGGCCATTACCCAGGCGGCGAGCGCGCGCTGCAACGCGTTCATCGTGTCCGTCTCGGGGTTCGGGTTGCGGGCGAGCACACAGCCCGGCGCGGCGATCGGCTTCGCGCTGAAATCGGCCCGGAGGTCGCCGCCATGCGTGGTGCCGGGCATGTAGTAGCGGCGCACATTGTCGGGCAGCGGCAGGTCGGCGTGGCCGTCCGTGCCGGTCAGCGCCACGCTCATCAGCCGCGCGTTGAACTCGGTCGCCCCGAAGGTCTCGAAGATCTTGGGGCATGTCCGGCTCTGCATGCAGCGGTCGAGCAGGCTCGCCTCCGGCCGGCCGCGCGCCACGTCCCGGTAGCGTGTCCACCACAGCACGCCCTCGCCGCCGGGCTCGTAGAGCGTGCCGGAGCCGCTCGGCAGCCCGAACCGGACGTTCACCGACGTCAGCCGCCCCGCGATGTGCGGGTTCGCGCCGTCGAACACGACCCGGCCCGCCTCGTCCGCGTTGAAGCCCTGCACCAGAAAGGTCTTCAGCGCGTTGCCGCTCTGCGAGATGCCCTGCGCGATCGCCTTGGTGACGAGGCCGGCCACCGGGTTTGGGTTGCCGTCCCGGTCGGTCGCCTCGTAGCGGAAGAAGGACGCGACGTCGCGCATCGCCGCGAGCCCGACGCCCAGCACCTTCGGGTCCTTGGCCTCGTAGCTCAGCTGGTAGAGCAGTGCCGGGTCGAAGCCCTCGCGCAGACAGAGCATGCGCGGGTTCGGCTCGCCCGGAAAGGGCTTCGCGCCACAATCCGCGAACGTTAAGTCGCCGGGCGCGATCTCGCGGGTCGGCCCGTCGACGCCGGCCCGCGTCTCGGACGACTTCGCCACGAGATGCGCCCGGGCGGTGTCGAGCGAGGCCGCGTCGTACGGGATCGCGTTCGCCAGGAAGGCGAGGGGGCGCGTCGTCGTGCCGGGCTTCGAATCGGCGAGGCGCGCCAGGACCATCCCCGTGACGGGCGAGCCGTCGGGCTGCCGGGCGACCGGGACCTGGATCGCGACGTTCTTCGGGCCCTGGACGAGGTCGCCCTGCCAGCCGCTGACGAGGTGGACATGCCCGTAGGCCCAGGGGCGCACCGCGCCCTCGCCCAGCTCGACTTGTGTGCCCCGGTTGACGAGGTCGTACCAGAGGAGACCGCTCGATCTCGCCGCATCGACGGGCTTCGTGAGCTCGAAGACCGCCACGTACTCGACCTGGCCGCGGGCGTTGCGGGGCGCGAGCTTCAGGTCGGTGATCAGCGCGTTCGCGGGATCGCCCGGATCGAGCTCGCCGAAGGCGTGCCCCCGCAGCGTCTCGTAGGGCGTCGACGGCTCGGAGGCGTCCTTCAGGGGCGTCGTCTGGTCCACCGCGATCCGGACGACCTTCGCGGCGGCCTCGTGAAGGCCGGCATTGATCGTGACGAGCCCAAAAGCCGCCAAGGCGGCCACGACGTGAAACGCGCGGCATCCTCGCGCTCGCGACGACTTCGGCATCGGGTCCCTCCTGATATTCCTGCTTACCGGCGCAGGCTCGTTCGGGCTATCTCGCGCGAACGCGGTTGCTTGATCAAGCCGCCGTGTCGGCCAGGCCGAGTGCGGAGGGTGAGAACCGTGAGCGATACAGGAACGTCGATCGATCTCGGGCGCGACACCCTGCCCGATCTCGCGCCGGAGATCGTGCGGCCGGCCTACGACCTGGCGCGCGTGGCGCGCGGGATCGTGCATCTCGGGCTCGGCGGCTTTCACCGGGCGCACATGGCGCGCTACACGCACGAGCTCATGGGGCTCGACCCGGCCGCGCTGGAATTCGGCATCCTCGGCGTCGGGCTGATGCCGGGCGACCGCGCGATGATCGAGAGCCTGGAGCCGCAGGACGCCCTCTACACGCTGGTCGAGCGCGAGGGCGCGGACGAGACCGCGACCGTGATCGGCTCGCTCGCGGGCGTACTCTTCGCGGGCGAGACGAGCGCCGCGCTCCTCGACGCGATCGACGACTCCGCGACCCGCATCGTCAGCCTGACGGTGACGGAGAACGGCTACTGCCTCGACCCCGCGACCAAGAAGCTCGACCCGGAGCACCCGCTCGTCCGGGCCGACCTCGCGGAGCCGGCTCGTCCGCGGAGCGCCATCGGCGTCCTGGTCGAGGCGTTGCGGCGAAGGCGCGAGGCGGGCCGGCCCGCCTTCACGCCGCTCACCTGCGACAACATCCAGGGCAACGGCCACGTGCTGCAGGCCGCCGTGCTGGCGCATGCGCGGCTCACGGACGAGCGGCTCGCCGACTGGCTCGAGGCCGAGGTCGCGTTCCCGTCCACCATGGTCGACCGCATCACGCCTCGCACGATCCCGGCCGACGGCGCCTGGCTGGAGCGGCGCTACGGTCTGCGCGACCGCTGGCCGGTCGTGTGCGAGCGCTTCACGCAGTGGGTGATCGAGGACCGTTTCCCGGCCGGTCGGCCTGCCTGGGAACGGGTCGGGGCGCAGTTCGTGGAGGACGTCGTGCCTTACGAGGTCATGAAGCTGCGCCTCCTCAACGCGAGCCACCTCGCGGTGTCGGGGCTCGGCCGGCTCGCAGGCTTTGCGACGATCGACGAGTCGATGGCGGATCGGCGGATCGCGGGCGTAATGAGCGCGATGATGGACCGCGAGACCGGCCCGACGCTGCCGCCCGTGCCCGGCATCGACCTCGCGACCTACAAGCGCACGCTCGTCGCCCGCTTCAGCAACACGGCGATCAAGGACACGGTCGACCGCGTGAACACGGACGCGCCGCTCAACGTGCTGCTCGACCCGATCCGCGACAGGCTCAAGGCCGACGCGCCGCTGGACCTGCTCGCGCTGGCCCTCGCGGCCTGGCTCTACCGGGTGCGCGGCGAGGACGAGCGCGGCCAACCGATCGAGGTCCGGCACCCGCTGGCCGATCTCATGCGGGAGAAGGCCGCGGAAGGCGGCCCCGACCCTGCGCCGCTCCTGTCGATCCGCCCGCTCTTCGGCGAACTCGGTGAGGACCCGAGTCTGGTCGAGCCGGTGCGGCGCTGGCTCGGGCTGCTCTACGGCTCGGGCATCTCGGCGACGCTGGACGCGGCGGCTGAGATCAGTCGAACTACCGCGTAGGTAGTGGTTGACACGCCGCCGGTTGGATTCCACCAATCCCCTCAGGTTACAGCGCCGAACCTACGGCGCGGCAGGGAAACGCCGATGGCACGCTCGACCAAGACACGCAGCATCGCGACCGGATTTGCCGGGTTGGCGGCCGCGATCGCCGGGATCGGATCGGCCGCGGCCGAGTCCACGCTGACGGTCGCGACCGTGAACAACGGCGACATGATCGTCATGCAGAAGCTCTCCGGCGAGTTCGAGAAGCTTCATCCCGATATCAAGCTGCGCTGGGTCGTGCTGGAGGAGAATGTGCTGCGCCAGCGCGTGACGACCGACATCGCCACGAAGGCCGGACAGTTCGACGTGCTGACGATCGGCAATTACGAGGTGCCGATCTGGGCGAAGCAGGGCTGGCTCGAGCCCATGGACAACCTGCCGGCCTCCTACGGGGCGGACGACATCCTCGGCACCGTCCGCGAGGGTCTCAGCTCCGGCGGCAAGCTCTACGCGCTCCCCTTCTACGGCGAGAGCGCGATGACGTACTACCGCAAGGATCTCTTCGACAAGGCCGGCCTCAAGATGCCCGCCGAGCCGACCTACGACGAGATCAAGGGCTTCGCCGCCAAGCTGACCGACAAGGCGAACGGCGTCTACGGTATGTGCCTGCGCGGCAAGCCCGGCTGGGGCGAGAACATGGCCTTCGTGACGAGCCTCGTCGACACGTTCGGCGGCCAGTGGTTCGACAAGGGTTGGAAGACCGAGATCGACACGCCGGCCTGGCACAAGGCCGTGACCTACTACAACGACATCCTGAAGGAGAGCGGCCCGCCGGGCGCGACCTCCAACGGCTTCAACGAGAACTTGGCGCTCTTCGCGGGCGGCAAGTGCGGCATGTGGATCGACGCGACGGTCGCGGCCGGTCTCCTGTTCGACCCGAAGCAGAGCCAGGTCTCGGACAAAGTCGCGTTCGCCCCGATCCCGACCGGCGACTACAAGGGCGGACCGACCTGGCTATGGAGCTGGAACCTCGGCGTCCCGGCCTCCTCCAAGCAGAAGGAAGCGGCCAAGACCTTCACCACCTGGGCGACCAGCAAGGAGTATCTCGCGCTCGTCGCCAAGGAGAACGGTTGGGTCGCGGTGCCGCCCGGCACCCGTCGCTCGACCTACGAGAGCGCGGACTACCAGAAGGCCGCACCCTTCGCGTCCTTCGTGCTGAAGGCGATCGAGAGCGCGAACCCGAACGGCCAGACGAAGGAGTCGCGGCCCTATACGGGCGCGCAGTTCGTCGCGATCCCCGAGTTCCAGGGCATCGGCACCCAGGTCGGCCAGACCATCGCCGCGACCTTGTCCGGCCAGCAGAGCGTGGACCAGGCGCTGAAATCCGCGCAGGCCGCGACCGACCGCACGATGAAGCAGGCGGGTTATCCGAAGTAGAGAGCGGCAACGGGATTGGCCCGCTTGTCATGCTGGGCAGACGCGACGGCGACTCCTCCCGTCCTCATGCTGAGGTGGCCGGCGTAGCCGGCCCTCGAAGCACGCACGACCTTGGCGCGTCCTTCGAGGCCTCGCTACGCGAGGCACCTCAGGATGAGGAGGCGGGGTGATGGCGAGCGTAACCACCGTCCTAGGCGTCCCGCCCGCCCCGGCGACGCGCGGGCGGCGCTTCAACGGGCTGCCGTTCGTGGCGCCATCGGTCACGATCCTCCTCCTGTGGATGATCGTGCCGCTCGCCATGACGCTGTGGTTCTCGGCCCAGCGCTACAACCTGCTCGACCCTTCGGTCGCGGGCTTGGCAGGCCTCGACAATTACCGGTTCCTGGTCACGGACCCTGACTTCTGGGCCTCGCTCGTCAATACGCTGGTACTGGTCGGCTCGGTGCTCGTCATCACGGTGGTCGCCGGCACGCTGCTGGCGGTCCTGTTCGACCAGCCATTCCCCGGCCGCGACGTCGCGCGGCTCCTCGCCATCTCGCCCTTTTTCGTCATGCCGACGGTCGCGGCACTGGTGTGGAAGAACCTCCTGATGCACCCGATCTACGGCGTCTTCGGCGCCGTGGCCCGGGCGGTCGGGCTGCCGGCGGTCGACTGGTTCGCGCAATTCCCAATGGTGTCGGTCATCGCGATCGTGTCGTGGGAGTGGATCCCCTTCGCGCTCCTCATCCTCTTGACCGCGGTCCAGAGTCTCGATCGCGAGCAACTGGAGGCGGCCCGCATGGACGGCGCGGGCCTCATCTCGCAATTCGTCTTCATCGTGCTGCCGCACCTGTCGCGCGCGATCTCGGTCGTGGTGATGATCGAGACGATCTTCCTCCTCACGATCTTCGCCGAGATCTTCGTCACGACCTCCGGCGGTCCCGGCAACGCCACCACCAACCTCGCCTTCCTGATCTACGCCCGCGCGCTGCTGCAATTCGACGTCGGGGGCGCGTCGGCGGGCGGCGTCGTGGCGGTCGTGCTCGCGAACGTCGTGGCGTTCTTCCTCGTGCGCTCCATCGCGCGCCGGCTGGAGGTCTGAGGCGATGACCGGGAGCCTCGCGGGCCGCGTCGCCGTCACGGTCGCCGGCTGGGCGATCGCGCTCCTCCTGTTCTTCCCTATCGGCTGGATGGTGCTCACGAGCTTCAAGAGCGAGACGGCCGCGATCGTCCCGAGCCTCGCCTTCGCGCCCACGACCGAGAGCTACGCCGAGGTCCAGTCGCGCGCGGATTACCTGGCCTTCGCGCTGAACTCGGTCCTGATCTCGCTCGGCGGCACGCTCCTCTCGCTCGCCTTCGCGGTCCCGGCCGCCTACGCGATGGCGTTCCACCCGACGACCCGCACCCGCGGCACGCTGCTCTGGATGCTGTCCACCAAGATGCTGCCCTCCGTGGGTGTGCTGGTGCCGATCTACCTCCTGTTTCGCGATCTCGGCCTCCTCGATACGCGCACCGGCCTCGTGGTGATCTACGCGCTCATGAACCTGCCGATCGTGGTCTGGATGCTGTTCACCTTCTTCAAGGAGGTGCCGAACGACATCCTGGAGGCGGGCCGCATGGACGGCGCGCGCACGGGCTCGGAAGTCTGGTACCTGCTGTTGCCGCTGGCGCTGCCCGGCATCGCGTCGACCGGCCTCCTGTCGGTGATCCTGTGCTGGAACGAGGCCTTCTGGAGCCTCAACCTGACCTCGTCGGCGGCCGCGCCGCTCACGACCTTCATCGCGTCCTTCTCGAGCCCTCAAGGGCTGTTCTTCGCCAAGCTCTCGGCCGCCTCGACCGTCGCGGTCGCGCCGATTCTCGTCTTCGGCTGGCTCAGCCAGCGCCAACTGGTGCGCGGGCTGACGTTCGGCGCGGTGAAGTAGCCGGGAGCATTTGCGAGCGAAGTGTGTGCGGTTCGCGTGAAGCAATGCGACCATAAGGAGGACCGATGGCCACTCTCTCGCTGCGCGGCATCCACAAGATCTACGGCACGACCGAGATCATCAAGGGCGTCGACCTCGACATCGCGGACCGGGAGTTCACGGTCTTCGTCGGGCCGTCGGGCTGCGGGAAGTCGACGCTGCTGCGCATGATCGCGGGGCTGGAGGAGATCACGGGCGGCGACCTCATGATCGACGGCCGCCGCGTGAACGACGTGGGCCCGGCCGATCGCGGGCTCGCGATGGTGTTCCAGTCCTACGCGCTCTACCCGCACATGACGGTGCGCGAGAACATGGGCTTCGCGCTGAAGCTCGCGCGCGCTCCGAAGGCCGAGCGCGAGCGCAAGGTCCAGGAGGCCTCGCGCATCCTCCAGCTCGACGCCTATCTCGACCGGCGCCCGAAGGAGCTGTCCGGCGGCCAGCGCCAGCGCGTCGCGATCGGCCGCGCCATCGTGCGCCACCCCAAGGTGTTCCTCTTCGACGAGCCGCTCTCGAACCTCGACGCGGCCTTGCGCGGGCAGATGCGGGTCGAGCTCGCGCGGCTCCACCGCGAGCTCGACGCCACGATGGTCTACGTCACGCACGACCAGATCGAGGCCATGACCATGGCGGACCGCATCGTCGTGCTCCAGGCGGGCCGGGTGGAGCAGGTCGGCACGCCGCTCGACCTTTATCACCGGCCCGCGAACCTCTTCGTCGCGGGCTTCATCGGCTCGCCGCGCATGAACCTCCTGCCCGCGACGGTCGCGGGCGCCGGCCCGGACGGCCTGCGCGTCGCGCTCGCGGGCGGCGGCGAGGT
>CAHJXE010000038.1 GCA_903644085.1 Hyphomicrobiales bacterium | reverse complement strand
CTCGCTCTGGCCGCCTGACCACCAGGGCCGCTCACCGAGCGCTTACGGCTAAGGCAGGATTGTGCGACAAGCACCTCAAGGAGAACGCCGCACTTGGTCCCATGGATGCCTGTCGAGACGGCCCCGATCCCTGGCGATCAAGGCACGATGCGGCTGTTACGACGGGGTGACGAGTTCTCCATCGTGGTCGGCATTGCGGAGCTGATGAACAATCGGCAGCGCGGCTCCGAGCAGGCCCTGGGAGTGCTCGGTTGCGCCCGGCTGCGTGACAGGCCGGAGCCTCGCGTATTGATCGGTGGCCTCGGCATGGGCTTCACACTACGGGCCGCGCTCGACACGCTGGGGCCCTCGGCCCGGGTCGTCGTGGCCGAGCTCGTCCCGGCGGTCGTGGCGTGGGCTCGCGGGCCGCTCGCGCATCTTTTCGCGGGCTGCCTCGACGACCCCCGGGTCGAACTGCGCGTGGAAGACGTCGGGCGGAGCATTCAGTCGGGTGCGGCGCAGTATGACGCGATCCTCATGGATGTCGACAATGGTCCGGAAGGGCTGACACGACGCGCCAACGACGGCCTGTACGATGCAGCGGGACTGAAGCGGGCACGCTTCGCGCTGCGGCCCGAGGGTATCCTGGCCGTGTGGTCCGGATCTCCCGACCGTAGGTTCAAGGCCCGCCTGCAGCGCGTCGGTTTCAAGGTGGACGAGCAGCGCGTGCGCTCACATGGTCAGAGCGGCCGACGGCACGTTCTCTGGCTCGCCACCCGTCCTGTCGCGACATGGTGACAAAGCCCCGCCCGCAGAGCCAAGACCTGCTGCGCTCCAAACATCCAACTCTGGTGCTCGCCAAGCGCTGAACATCCGTGAGCCGTCTGGTCCGGTCTCGGGGCAAGATCCGGGTGTCTGCGTAGCGAGGCCTGGCCGAAAGCGGAATGACCTCTTAGAGCGACATGATCGTGAAGGCTGCCATTCGCGCCGTCAGTGTTTTCGCGTGCAACGAACCGATAAGCGGCAGCGCAGGTCACGCAATTTGAAGCCTCAACGCTCTATCTCGTCCTGCAAGACGGACAGGAACTGCTGGACGGCAACTGGCAACGTGCGGTTCTTGAACGTGAGGAGGTCGACCGTGCCAGCGAACAGCTGTCTGTCGAGGCCGAGCGCTATCAATTGTCCGTCGCGAAGTGCCGGAGCGATCGTGTGCCGCAACAGCAGCGCCACGCCGAGTCCCATGGTGACCATTCGCTGCATCAGTTCGACCGAGTTCGTCTCCAGCGCGGGCGCGACGTCGATGCCAGCCGCGCGGCAGGCCTCCTCGAAGATGACCCGGGACGCGCTCGGGCGCGGGGCCAGCGCCATCGGCCATTGGGCGAGGTCGGCCAAACTCACCGCCTCCTGACCCGCGAGCGGATGGGAGGCGCTCGCGACGGCGACGAGCGGCTCGCGGGTCGACGAGACGACATGAAGATCCGGTCCGACCTGCGCGTTCAGGCCGATGCCGATGTCCACGCGGCCGTCGCGAACGCGATCGCCGATGTACTCGGAAGCTGTCGCCTCGACCGCGAAGGTGATGCCGGGACAACTGGCCCGGAAGCGACCGAGAGCTTGCGGCAGCACGTGCGGGACCATCGACTCGATCGCCGCGACGCGAACGTGGCCGCGTAGCATGCCCTTGAGGCTGTTCAGTTCGGATCGAAGCCCGTCGGTCTCGAACTCGACCTTGAGGCCGAAGTCGTACAGGATCCGCCCGGCTTGGGTGGGCACGACACCGTTCGGCAAGCGGTCGAAGAGCACGGTGCCAAGCTGATGTTCGAGCGATTGCACCTGCCGGCTCACCGCGGATTGCGCGACGTTGAGCTGGCCTGATGCCGCCCTGATCGAGCCGAGCCGGGCGACCGCCATGAAATAGCGAAGTGAGGTCCTGACCATCGAGCGTCGCGACCCTTCGTCGTGCCTTGAATCCTAGTGCCCGATGCTTCGCCCGCATAGGGCCGTTCTCGCAACGGCGATTCCCGGGCACGACGCCGCCCGCTAGGCAGGGGCGAATAGGCGAGGATGGGCCGGATGAACACGACCAGGCGGCAAGTCATCGCGAGCACCGGTGCCGCGGCCCTGACGGCCGGCACTCCCAGGTCCGCCTTCGCGCAGACCAAGGCCACGGTCCTGCGGTTCATCCCGCAGGCGGACCTGGCGTCGCTCGACCCGATCACGACGACCAGCTACGCCGTCCGCAACTACGGCTACATGGTCTTCGACACCCTCTACGCCACCGATGGCGCCTTCGGGGTGCGGCCGCAGATGGCCGAGGGCCACGAGGTCTCGTCCGACGGGCTGACCTGGACGATCCGGCTCCGGGACGGTCTCAAGTTCCACGATGGCGAGCCCGTGCGCGCCCGCGATTGCGTGGCAAGCATCCGGCGCTGGGGAGCCCGCGACGGGCTCGGCCAGTCCCTGCTGGCGCTGACGAACGACATGCCGATCCTGGATGACCGCACGTGGCAGGTCCGGCTGAAGGCGCCGTTCCCGCTCATGGCGGATGCGCTCGGCAAGGCATCGACGCCGGTGCCGTTCATCATGCCGGAACGCCTGGCCCTCACCGACCCGTCGACGCCCGTCCGGGAGGCCGTCGGCTCCGGCCCGTTCCGCTTCCTGCGCGACGAATGGATCTCGGGCAGCAGCGCCGCCTTCGCGCGCTTCGACGGTTACGTGCCGCGCAACGAGCCGGCTGACGGGACCGCGGGCGGCAAGGTGGTCCATGTCGACCGGGTCGAGTGGCGGATCGTGTCGGATGCCTCCACGGCGGCCGCAGCCATTCAGGCGAACGAGGTCGACTGGTACGAGCAGGTCGATCTCAACCTCGTGCCGCTGCTGCGCCGGGCGCGGGGCGTCGTGACCGGCTCGTTCGACAGCGGGACTGCCCCCTTCATCCGCTTCAATCACGTCCAGCCTCCGTTCGATAAGCTGGCCGTGCGGCGGGCCGTAATGGCGGCGGTCGACCAATCCGACTACCTCATGGCGATGGCGGGCGATGCGAGCCTGTTCCGGCCGTGCAAGTCCTTCTTCTTCTGCGGGACGCCGATGTCGACCGGCGCGGGATCGGACGCGATGGCGGGCGATCTCGACGCGGCGAAACGCATCCTGGCCGGCAGCGGCTACGCGGGCGAACTCGTCCGCATCATCTCGCCGACCGACCTCGCCTACCTGCATGCGGCGGCCCAGGTCACCGAGGATCTGCTCCGCCGGATGGGCATGAACGTCGAGCTCGCGGCGACCGATACCGGGACGTTCTTCTCGCGGCGGAACTCGGCGGAGCCGGTCGCCCAGGGCGGCTGGAGCATCTTCCATTCGGGGCCGACGGCGGCGGACACGCTGAACCCGGCCCTCCATATCGGTCTGCGCGGCAACGGCCGGAAGGGGTGGCCCGGATGGCCGACCGACCCGGCGCTCGAGACATTGCGGCAGAGCTGGATCGACGCGCCCGACGGGGCGAGCCGGCTTCGGATCGCCGCTGAGGTCGAGCGGCACGGCTTCGCGAACGCGCCCTATGTGCCGCTCGGCATCGTGAGCAACATAACGGCTTACCGCTCCAGCATCAGCGGCCTGGTGAAGGCCACCGCGCCGCTGGCCTGGAACATCCGGAAGTCGTGACGCGATGAGCGGTCCGGACACCCTGTCCGCCGGCCCGAACGTGGTCGCCGGTCGCGAGATCTCCCGCATCGACTACGTGGGCGAGGCGATCGACCAGCTCGTGACGATCGAGGCCAGGAACATGGGCATGCCGCACAACGTGCTGCGGCCGATCTACGAGGCCGCGCGCACCCTCGCCGGGGGCCGCCCGATCTCGGCGGTCTGCGCCGAACGCCTCGCGGCCGCTCTGAAGCCGGGCGACACGGTCCTGATGCTCACCGGCGCCGGCTACGCGCCGACGATGCCGAAGGGCGAGGATGACGGCCCGCCGGGCGCCGCCTCGCTGGCGCGTGCGCTCTACAAGGGGCTCGGCGCGGTGCCGGTCTTCGTCGTCGAGGCCTGCCATGCCGAGCCGCTCGTCGCGTCCAGCCAGGCGGCCGGCCTCATGGTTAAGGAGCTCCGGCACGCGCGGGACCGCCGTCTCGGCGCGGCCCTGGCGGTTGCGCCGACGGCACAAGGGGAGGTCGCCGGTTGGGTCGAACGGCTGTTCGCCGACACGCGGCCGAGAGCCGTGATCAGCACCGAGCGATTGGGGCCAGGCCGGGACGGCATCATCTACAGCGCGACCGCGATCCCGTTCTCCGGCCCGGGCAGCACCCTGGAACACGACGCGATCGACATCGCGCCGCTCGTGGCGGAGGCGGCGCGGCGGGGCGTCCTGACGATCGGTATCGGGGACCACGGCAACGAGATCGGCTTCGGCGCGGTACGCGACGCCGTCGCGGCCGCCATGCCGAAGGGCGGCAAGCTCTGCGACACGACCATCACCGACCTCGTCGTCCCGGCGATGATGTCCAATTGGGGCTGCTACGGCATCGAGGCGGCGCTCGCCTGCCTGCTCGAGACCCCGTCCCTGCTGCATTCGCCGGCCCAGGAGGAGCGCATCATCCGGGCCTGCCTGGCGGCCGGGGGCGTGGAGGCGATGTTCTCCAGCACAGAATTCTCCGTCGACGGGCTGGACGGCGAGACGTCCATGGCGGTCGTCCAATTCCTCGGGAACATCGTCCGGAAATCAGTGGAGGCCGGCACTACGGGGCTGGCGCACTGAGTGCCTGACCCTCGAACTCCACCATGGCGAGCACGGAGCGGACGACCTCATCCGGACATTCCTCGGGGATGAAGTGGCCGCAGCCCGGAACCGTTCGAGCCTCTACCCTGCTGGCAACCAATCCGACCATCTCGCCGACCTTGGGACCGAGCGAGGCCTCGCCGCCGAGCGTCATGACCGGCACCTCGACCTTCCGGCCGGCCAGTGGCTCCGTTTGCGCGATGCTGGTGAAGGCCGCCCGGTAGACGCCGGTGGCGCCCAGCACCCCCTCGCGTCCCGCGAAGGTGCGGACATGTTCATCGACAACGGCCGCGTCGAACACCTCGTGCTTCGCCGTCATGGCACCATGATAGAACCACTCGAGGAAGGCGCGCTCGTTGCCGACGATCAGGGCTTCCGGCGCGCCGGGTGCCAGCGGCAGCAGCCACCACCACATGGATCCACCCTTCGCGGTCTCCGGCGTGTAGGCGATGATCCCCTGGAGCACGCGGCCGAGCATGACCGGGCCTTCGATGTAGATGAGCCCGGCCACCTCATCCGGGTGATCGGCCGCCCAGAGCAGGGCGGGCGGCGTTCCCATGTCGTGGGCGCATAGGACGACCTTACGGCCGCGCCCGAACCCGATCGCCGCCGCCAGCGCGCGGCACTCCGCGGCGAGCGCGCGGGCGTCGTAGCCCTCGATGCCCTCGGGTTTGTCGGACTCGCCGTAGCCGCGCATGTCGGGGACCAGCACCGCCAAGCCCGCCGCCGCGAGCGCGGGCGCGACATGCCGCCAGGAATAGCTGCTGCCGAGAAAGCCGTGCCACAGGATGACGGGCTGCCCGTCGGGGCTCCCGCCGATCCAGTAGCGGAGACGCACGCCCCCCAACGTGACGGTCTCGCTGCGGAAGCCTTCGATCCTCGGCATGATGTCAACCTTCGCCCTGTGTGATGATCACGTGCCGGGCCGCGCCCTCACCCGAGCAGGTGGCACGCGGCCGAATGCCTGTCCGCGACCGGCCGGAACGCCGGAATCTCGTCCCGGCAACGCGGCATCACGTGCGGGCAGCGCGGAGCGAACAGGCAGCCCTGCCGTCCGCCGGGCGCGGGGCCCGCTTCACCCGCGGCGGCCGTCGGGGTACGCGTCGCTCCGGGCTTCGTCTTCGGGACCGCGCTGAGGAGCATGCGCGTGTAAGGGTGCTGGGGCGAGCCGTAGAGTTCGGCCTTCGGAGCCAATTCGACGATACGGCCGAGATACATGACAGCCACGCGGTCGGCGATGTGGCGCACGACCCGCAGGTCGTGGGAGATGAACAGGTAGGTGAGCCCGAACTGCTGCTGGAGATCCTGGAGCAGGTTGACCACCTGGGCCTGGATCGAGACGTCGAGGGCCGAGACCGGCTCGTCGCAGACGATCATCTCCGGCCTGAGCGCGAGCGCACGGGCGATCCCGATGCGCTGCCGCTGCCCCCCGGAGAACTGGTGCGGGAAGCGCTCGGCCTGCTCCTCCGTGAGCCCGACGAGCGGCAGGAGCTCGGCCACGCGCGCCCGCTGCGCCCGGTCGGGCGCTCCCGCGAGCCGCATCGGCTCAGAGACGATTTGCCCGACGCGCATCCGAGGATTGAAGGCGCTGGACGGGTCCTGGAACATGAGCTGGATTCGGCGGCGCTCCTCGTTGAGGCGCCGCCGATCGAGCGTCGTCATCTCGACGCCATCGAAGCGCACCGAGCCGCCATCCGGCTCGATGAGCCGCATGAGAAGCCGGCCCGTCGTCGACTTTCCGCATCCGCTCTCGCCGACGAGCCCGAGCGTCTCGCCGCGTCGGATGGCGAAGCTGACGTCGTCGACGGCGTGCACCGTCCCGGTCCGGCGCTTGATGAAGGTCCCCCCGTAGATCGGGTACGTCTTGCGGAGGCTGGTCGCGACCACGAGAGCTTCCTCCGCGATCATGGCGAGACCTCGCGGGCGAACTCGAGCGGATGGAAGCACGCGGCCCGATGGGCGGGCGCGACCGCCTCGAGGTCCGGGACGACGATCCGGCAATCGTCCTGCGCCCGTTCGCAGCGCGGCGCATAGGCGCAGCCGGGCGGCAGGTTCGTGAGGCTCGGCACCGTGCCGTCGATGCCGACCAGCCTGTCCTGATCACCGTCGAAGTCGGGGATGCAGCGCAGGAGCCCGCCCGTGTACGGGTGGCGCGGATGCCCGAAAACGTCCCGCACGGCAGCCCGCTCGACCCCGCGCCCCGCATACATGACCTGCACGTGGTCGGCGAACTCCGCCACCACGCCGAGATCGTGCGTGATCATGACGATCGCCATCCCGAGCCGGCTCTGGAGGTCGCGGAGCAGGTCGAGGATCTGCGCCTGCGTGGTCACGTCGAGCGCGGTCGTCGGCTCGTCCGCGATGATGAGCCGGGGCTCGCAGGCGATCGCCATGGCGATCACCACGCGCTGGCGCATGCCGCCGGACAGCTCGTGCGGATACTGGTCGAGCCGGCGCCGCGGCTCGGGGATCGCGACCATCGCCAGGAGCTCGGCGGCGCGGTCCCGTGCGGCCTTGCGCCCGAGCCCGAGATGAAGCCGGAGAGGCTCGCAGATCTGGTTCCCGATCGACGCGATCGGGTTCAGCGACGTCATCGGCTCCTGGAAGATCATGGAGAGGTGGCGCCCCCGCACGCGCCTCATCTCGCCTTCGGGCAGCGCCACGAGGTCGCGGCCGTCGAACCGGACCTCGCCCGCGATCTCGGCCATGTCGGGCGAAAGGAGACGCATGAGGGCGAGCGCCGTGACGCTCTTGCCGCTGCCGGATTCACCGACCAATCCCAGCACCCGGCCGCGGGGCACGTCGAAACTCACCCGGTCGATTGCCGTGACGGTCTCCCGGCCCGACCGGAACCGGACCGTGAGGTCCCTGACGGATAGGAGCGGCGTGGCCTCGGACAGCGCAGCGGGCATCATCGGCCGGCTCCGGCGGCCTTCGGGTCGAGCGCCTCGCGCAGGCCGTTGCCCAGCATGTTGACGCTGAACACGACCAAGATGATCGCGAGGCCGGACGTGTGGGCGATCCAGGGCGCCCCGAAGAGGCGGTCGCGCCCCTCGGCCAGGATGTTGCCCCAGGTGGCGGCGGGCGGTGGGAGGCCGAGACCCAGGAACGACAAAGCCGCTTCCTGCAGGATCATCTGCGCGACCTGGAGCGTCGCCACGACCGTCAGCACGGGCACGACCTGGGGCAGGATGTGCCGGAACACGATGTAGCGGTCGCTGCCGCCATACGAGGCCGCGGCTTCCACGAAGGAGCGTTCGCGGAGCGAGCGCGTCAGCCCGAAGACGAGGCGCGCGTAGACCATCCATCCCGAGATCCCTAAGACCAGGATGAGGTTCAGCGCGCTGCCGCCGAGCGCCGCCGTCATGATGATGGCGAGCAGGATGTCCGGGAAGGCCGAATGCGCGTCCGCGAAGCGCATCACCACCTGCTCGACACGCCCGCCCTTGAAGCCCGCGAACAGCCCGGCGACAGTGCCGAGCGTGCAGGAGAGAGCCATGGAGGCGACGCCGACCAGGATCGAGATCCGCGATCCATAGATGAGCCTCGATAGGAGGTCGCGGCCGTAATTGTCCGTCCCGAGGAGATTGCGGAGCGACCCGCCGTCCATGAAGGCCGGCGGCTTAAGCCTGCGTACTAGGCTCTGCTGGTAGGGATCGTAGGGCGCGAGGTAGGGCGCGAAGATTGCCGCGAGGCAGATGCAGAGCAGGATGCCCGCCCCGAGCACGATCTTGAACCGTTTGCCGAACAACCGTCGTCGCATGTCAGCCGAGCCTGATGCGGGGATCGTTGATCGACAGCAGAAGGTCGACGATCAGATTCGCGAGGATGATGAAGAGGCTGACGACGACCACTCCGGCCAGGACGATCGGGACGTCGCGCTGGAAGATGCTGCCGATCAGGAGCCGTCCGATGCCCGGCCAGGAGAAGATCGTCTCCGTGACGATTGACCCCGCGACCAGCCGGCCGACCTGGATGCCGAGGAAGCTCAGGATCGGGTTGAGGGCATTCGGGAAGACATGCGTGAAGAGGAGCTTGGCGGCTGACAGGCCCTTCGCCTTGCCGGTCACCACGAACGGTTCGCCCATGACCTCCAGCATGCTGGTCCGCGTGATGAGAACGAAGTTCGGGAGCACGAAAGCCGCGAGCGTGGCGGCCGGCAGGATCAGGTGCCAGCCGTCGCCCCGTCCGGAGGTCGGCAGCCAGCGCAGGTCGACCGCGAAGATCTGGATGAGCAGGATGCCGAGCCAGAAGCTCGGCATCGACTGTGCGGCGATCGCGATCGTGGAGATGAGAAAATCGGGAGTGCGGTCGCGCCACACGGCGCACGCGATGCCGCCGAATATCCCGAGCACGAGCGCGACGCCGAGCGCCGCGGCCAAGAGCTCGAGCGTGGCGCCGAGCCGGTCCAGCACGGCCGGCATGGCGGGACCGCCGAATTGGAGCGAGTCGCCGAAATCGCCGCGCAGCACGTCCCGAAGGTAGATCACGAACTGGACGAGGATCGGCTGATCGAGATGGAGGCGGGCCGTCAGGACGTCCGCCTGCTCGGGCGTGTGGTTGGGATCGAGGAAGATGTCGATCGGATTGCCGGTCGCGCGCAGCACCACGAACGCCGCGCAGAGCACGAGCAGCAGCGACAGGGGTATGTAGATCAGCCGGCGCGCGATGTAGTTGAGCATGTCGCCGACCTTGTCGTTGCCGCGTGACGGACGCCGCCCGATCCGGCCCTACTTCACCGCGACATCCTTGAGTCGCAGGATCTTGTCGGACGCCGCCTCGAAGCCTGAGACCTTGGAGCTGACGCCGTAGAGGCTCGGCAGGCCGAACAGGAAGATCGACGGCGTCTCGTCATGCAGGATCTGCATCATGCGGCCGTAATCCTTGGCACGCAGCGCCGTATCGTTGGTGGCGCGCGCCTCCGCGAACAGCTTCTCGTATTCCGGATTGACCCAGGTCGTCCGCTTGCCGGCTTCGGTGTACCAGACGGTCGCGAAATCGGCGTCGCCCAGGCTGTACCAGCCGACCATGTAGAGCGGACCCATCTCGCGGGCGTTCCACTGCTTCAGGAAAACCCCGCCCTCGACGACGTTGACCGAGGCGTTGAGCCCGATTTCCCCGAACATCCCGGCGACCGCGTTGCAGATATCGACGTCGGACACGTACTTGCCCGATTGGGTGGTGATCGTGATCGGTGTCTTGAAATCGAACTTCGCCTCCTGAAGCAGGGTCTTCGCGCGCTTCGGGTCGTAGGGTCGCGACTTCAGGGATGCGTCGTGCCCGAAGGTCGCCCGGGTGAGCAGCTGGCCGTCCAGAACTTCGCCTTTGCTCTTCAGGATTTCCTTGAGGATCAGGTCCTTGTCGACCGCGAGGTCGAGTGCTTCGCGCACCTTCGGATTGTCGAAGGGAGGCTTGCGAGGGTCGAAGGTCAGGACGAGGCCGACGGTGGTCGGGATGCTGGCGACCGTCGCCACCTTCGAGGCCTCGACCTGCCCGAGAACGTCGATCGGCAATTCCTCGACGATCTGGGCCTCGCCGGACAGGAGCGATGCGACGCGGGTCGCGGCTTCGGGGACTTGGCGGATCAACAGCCGGTCGACCTTCGGCGCCCCGCCCCAGTAGCTCTTGTTCGCGGTCAGCTCGTAGCGATCGCCCGCGATCCACTTCCCGTACACGAAAGGACCGGTTCCGACCGGATGGCGGCGCGCCACGTTGGCGCCCTCGGTCTCGTAGCGGCGCTTCGATTCCATCGGCATGTCCGCGACCGCCTTCGGCAGTATCGGGAACGTTCCCTTGGTGTCGACCTCGACCGTGTAGGGGTCGATGATCCTGACGCCGCTGACCTGGCTGATGCGCCCCGCGAAGCCGTAGGCGGTCTGCGGATTGATGATTCGGTCCAGCGTGAACTTCACGTCCTCGGCTGTGAAACCCGACCCGTCGTGGAACTTGACGCCCCGTCGCAGATGAAACCGCCAGGCGCTGTCGCCCGCGGGCTCCCAGCTCTCGGCGAGAGCCGGCACGTAATCCCCCTTGTTCGTCCGGGCGACGAGGGGATCGTAGGTCTGCATCAGCAGGCTCGTCGACGTGAACGTCGAGATTCCGGTCTGGAGCGAGTCCGGGAACGTCGCGGCCGCGACGACGAGCGTCGTGTCGGCCGCCCATGCGGGCGCCTGTCCGAGCATCATCATCACCGTTGCGGCGAGCAGCACACGCGCATGGGATCGCGAGCCTTCGGGACGCGTCACGGTCGGGTGGCCGAGCTTCGCTGCATGCACCATCGGACATCTCCCGGCGGAACGCCCGATCGATGGCGCCCTCACGATCTAGCGCCGCCTCCCCGAATGTGACAACGTTAAATCGCCTGCACGATGCTGATATAACGTGCATGAAACGTCGATAAATAGTCGTATACCGGAATCGGGAAGGGCCTATGCGGAAACGGCAATCGTTACCGGTGAGTGAGGACGACGCGGGCTCGCAGCCTTTCGCACCCGACGACATGCGCATGTTCGAACTGGCGCTTCTCAGCGCCTCGAACAGCTTCAACCGGTGGGTCGTGAGTTGCGGCGGCGCGACCGGCGAGCTCGGCCTCGGGAGCACGGATTTCACCATCCTGAGGATGGGATCCCGCGAAGCGCGCCCGAAACGCGCGTCCGAGATCGCGTTCGCGCTGAACATCGAGGACGTCCACGTCGTGACCTACTCGATCAAGAAGCTGATCCGGGCCGGGTTCGTCGAGACGCAGAAGAACGGCAAGGAGAGCCTGTTCCAGGCGAGCCTCGCGGGCCAGGATCTCCTGACGCGCTACGACGCCATCCGCACAAAGTGCCTGATCAACACGCTCAAGGTCTTCAACGAGGGCGACCTCGACGTTTCGCTCATCGCACGCCGCCTGCGGGCGATCTCGGGAATCTACGAGCAGGCAGCGCGCGCCGCGACGGCCCTGTGAGGTCCGCGATGACCCGACATCCGACACGCCCTCTCCGCATCGAACCTTTCCAAGGAGCAAACCCATGAAGCCGAACATCGCCGCCATCCGATCGCTCATCGAGGGCGCGAAGCTCGACGCGCTCGTGTGCATGGCGCCGGAGAACTTCACCTACCTGTCGGGCGCCTACATCTCCACACTCTCGACGATCCGCCCGCGACAGGGCTTCGCTGTCCTGCCGCGTCGCGGCGATCCGGCGCTCGTGGTCTGCTCGATCGAGAGGAACCAAGCCTCGGCCGAGAGCTGGATCGAGGACATCCGCGTCTACACCGAATTCGCCGAGTCCCCGGTCGACGCGCTCGTGGCCCTGCTCCGGGATCGCGGGTTGGGATCGGCGAGCGTGGGCATGGATCTCGACTATCTTCCGGCGACGTCGTTCGAACGGCTCAGAGACGCACTGCCTGCACTCCGGCTCGTCAACACGAGCGAGAGAGTGGCGGCGATTCGGGCGATCAAGACGCCGGAGGAGATCGCGATCCTGGAGAGGACCACGCGGGCGACGCATCGCGCCATCATGGACGCCATGGCGGCGAGCCGGCCGGGCGAGACGGAACGGACGATGGCGAACCGCGTCGCGAACGGCCTCGTCGAGGGAGGTGCGAACGGGATCCTGTTCCTGCATTTCGGATCGGGCAAGCGCTCCGGCCACGTGCACGGCTACGCGAGCGATGCCGTCACGAACGAGGGCGAGATCATCCGCATGGACGTGGCAGGGTCCTACGGCCCCTGGTCCAGCGACCTCGCCCGTACGTATTCGAGCGGAGCTCCGACCGCGGCACAGCGCGACGTCTACCGCAACCTTCGCGAGATCCAGGCGGAGACGATCGCGTCCATGCGACCCGGGATCGCCGCCGAGGAGGTGTTCTTCGTCTGCCGCAATGCTTTCGAGACGCGGGGGCTGAACTGTTTCCTGCCCCATATCGGGCACTCGTTCGGCGTCGAGCTGCACGAAGCGCCGATGATCCGCCCGGGCGACAGGACGCCGCTCGCGGCCGGCATGGCGATCAACATCGAGCCGATGACCTTCGACAACGAGGGCGCCTGCTACCACACGGAGGATCTCGTGCTGATCACGGAGAGCGGCAACAGGCTCCTCACGCTCGGCCTCGCGCCCCCCGAGATCCCGTCGATCGGGTCACCGATCCCCATCTGAGCGCAGGTCGTGACGGCCGGGGCACTTCCCGACGTGAGCATCGCGGCCACGTGCTGAAATGCAGGTCGACACGAGCGGTACCAAGCTCGTGCAGAGGCGCAATAAAACTTCAAGGTGCCTACACCGAGATAAGCGGACGTCCACTTCCGGCAGTTGACAAAGACCCTGCGCGGGCGGCGCCACCTGAGCGGCTGGTCGAGCCGCTCGGGCCGCAGGGTCAGGTCGAAGCCAGTCGAGAACGGGTGCCCCGGCACGCCACGGAAGCGCTCGGAAAAGCTGGCATCATAGCAGTTATCACAGCCGCGCGTGATCTTCGTGCAGCCCGTCACCGGATTCCACGTTGCATCCGTCCACTCAATCGCGCTCCCATCAGCCATGTCAGCTTCGCCTAACGAATCCGGATCGTACAACGGAAAGAACAAAACATGAACAACTGACAGGCAGCCTGATCGGTCCGTTACCGAGTGCCTGCCCTTGCGCGCCGGCCTTCATTGCAGCGCCCGTTGAGCGGCTTTGCGCTCTGGATGCTCGAAGGCGTCCGCGAAGGTTTCAAGATCAGCTCCGGTCATCCCGAGCGCCCGGCCCTCCTCCCGCCAAGCCGCCACCGCCACCTCGACCTCAGCGAGAATGGCCTTCGCGCGTCCGCCCGTGATGCGGAAATAGGCCGTGACGGACATCAGGGCGTCGATAGTCGCCTCGGGGCCCGCCTCCTCCGAAACCCAGGTCTTGAGCTCCCGCACCCGTTCCGGGAACGGGTTCACGTCGAACGCTGGCGCCAGCCGCCACTGGCCTTGATCGACGTGCAGGAAGCCGTGGTTTAGCAGGTGATCGTCGACGTTGGTGATCAGGATCGAGAAGGCGATCCGGCGCCAGAGCTCCTCGACGTCCGCCGCGGGCCGGCTCCCTTGCTGCCTGAGCGCGTCGACCACCTCGGTGTAGCTGTGCTCGCCCGGGTCCCCAGGCTCGGCGCCGAGCATAGTTGCCGCCGACACGTACATCAGCCGGGCACCGTTCCCGGTCCGGTCGAACCGCCGGATGAGGGCGACGGGCGCGCCGTTACTATTGACGAGGCGAGCGTCGGCCGCGTCAATGCCGGCCTTTCGGGCCAGCCTCATGGCGAGCACCTCCCCCTTGGTAACCGGCCGCTCGTCGGTCACACTCGGGAACTTGCCAATCGCGAGCCGCCCGTCCTCATCAATGACGGAGCATTTCGGCCGAAGCCCGCCTAAGGACGTTCCGCGACCGCGGAGATAGGCGAGATCAGCCTCGGTCTCCGTGTTGGTTTCGACGGCGCGCGTGGCGGCGAGAAGCTGCGCAAGTTCGATCAGCGGCGGCGTCGTCCGATGACCGTCGTCAACCGTGCGTTGGTAGCGACCGCCCTCGTCCTGAAGGCGGAGCGCGCCCATGCGGCTGACATCGTCTACGGCCAGGAGGTAGTCCATGGCGTTGAGAGGCCGCGCCTCGACCGGCTCGCCGCGCCGTCGCGCTTCTTGCCGACGTTTGGCGTGGTCGCGCTGGATTAGCCGCCGACCCCAGCCGTCCGGCTCGGTGTCGGCGATGGCTGCGTGAAACACCGAGCCATCGCGTGTTTTTCGATGGAACTGGGGACCGGCGACCAGCGGCAGGCCGGGCTCGACCGCGAACCTCTCACCGTCGGCAAGCCAAGCCGGGTCGTACTCGAAGGCCGCGCTTTCGCGCGCGCCTTGGCTGTCATAGCGCAGCACGCCGAGAGGTCGGGCGTTATCGCCCAGATGAACCGTGATGGTGCGCCTCATAGCGGTCGCAACGTCTTGCGCGCCCGCACTCGCTTCGGCAGGCGCTCCGCGTCGAGAAGCAGCCCTTGGTCGTCGCGCCTCGGGTCGACGATGTCGCCCAGCGCGTCGTCAAATCCAAGGACGAAGAAGGTCATGGCGTAGGCGCCCATAGCCACGGTCGGGTCGCCCTTCTCGATCTTGAGGTAGGTGCTTTTGGCAATCCCGAGGCGCTCAGCCATCATCATGGTCGTCAGGCTGCGCTTCCTGCGAGCAAGCGCGACATCCGCCCCAAGCTTCGTTAGGGCGCGCTTCACCTTTGAGGGCAGTGTATCGACGACGGTAGATCGCATCGCGTCTCATATAAACAGCCATAAGTCTCTTATGGTCGCGTATATAAGACCTTCAGGGCCCACTTGTCGACATTTTTGTGGTTGGAGCAACCACGCTCGTCCTGCGACAAGCCCAATTTGCCGCCTCATCAACCAGCAGCCGATTCCAGGGCGGACTGGATACCCGCGACGACGGCCTTGCCGCCATCGAGCGAAGCCTCAATCAGCGCCTGCAGGTGCTCTGTCGTCGCCCCGCGGGTGCCGACATAGCCCGAACGGACCAACTCGACGAACCCGTCACCGCGCAGATAATGCCCCTCCAGGCTCCGGTAACTAATCCGCAAACCACCCGCCGGGCCGGTCAGGGCGCCCTCGTTCATCATCTGGTCGAAGTGATCGAGGCTGAGCAGGATGAGGTCGCTGTCGGCGAGCCGCCACCCAGGCACCCACCGGGCGTCGTGCTCGATCGCCGCATCCTCCAACACGCGCACGGTGGCGATAGCCGTGTCGTCGCCGGGCAGCGCGACCGACGAGGCCTCATCGCTCCCGCCGAACACCTGAATCGCGAGCGCGAGCGCGTCCCGCTGCAGCGCGCGTGCATTGTCGTACCGCGTCGGTCGCCGAAGCTGGGCCAGGATGCGGGCTAGCGCGGGACCGTTGGCCGGCTCGGCGGCGATCTCCCCGATCAGCGCCTCGCCGAGCTTCGGGGAGATGCTTGAACGTCATTCGTCGGCTTCCGCGCTGGTGAGCCAGGATCTGGGTAAGGTGTTTCGTCGAGCGTCAAGCGGCATGAGCTTTCAGCGAACTTGTACGCTCGGTGACACGGTAGTGGTCGCGCCCGTGACGGCCGGGTCCAAATGGGCGTATCTACGAAGCATGGCCACGTAGGTTAGCGGTAGGTGCGGGCACGCCGACCTCACCCGGATTGTACTCGGTCGCGCGCTTGGGAAGATACTCAAGCGAAGGCTAGGGGTTGCTCGCCGCTGTTTGACAAACAGAACGTCTTGTCCGTTATGTCACCCGAACGCGCCGCTCTGCGGCCGACGGACGATGCACATGACGCTCTCACGCCGCTTCCTTCTCCGCACGGCCGCGGCCGGCGCGGCCGCGCTCGCGTCGGGCGCCGCCTCGGC
>CAHJXE010000037.1 GCA_903644085.1 Hyphomicrobiales bacterium | reverse complement strand
TTCATGCGGCCCTTCGCGGCCGTCGCCTCGTAGTTCTTGCGGATCAGCGCAAGGCCGCGATCCAGCGCGTCCTGTTTCATCTCCACGATGGTGACCGGGATGCCGGCGTTGAGGAAGTTCATCGCGATGCCGCCGCCCATCGTGCCGGCGCCCAGGATGCCGACCGACCCGACGGGCAGCGTCTCGGTGTCGGGTGGCAGGTCGGGCACCTTGCGAACCTCGCGCTCGGCGAAGAACACGTAACGCTGCGCCTTGGATTGCGTACCCGCCATGAGCCGGACGAAGATCTCACGTTCCTTCGCGAGCCCCGCGTCGAACGGCAGGTTCACGGCCGCCTCGATCGCCTCGATGCAGCCCTCCGGGGCCTCGAAGCCGCGGAACTTGCGCGTGTTCGCGCGCCGGAACTCGGTGAAGATCTCCGGCTTGCCCCGGGCCGCCTCGACCTTCCCGTTCTGGTCGCGCACCTTTACGAGGGGCCGGCCCTCGGCGACGACCCGCTTCGCGAAGGCGATCGCGCCATCCCGCAGCGATCCCTCCGCCACGATCTCGTCGACGAGCCCGGCCTCGTGCGCGGCCTTCGCGCCGATCGGCGTGCCGGACGTGATCATGTCGAGCGCGCGCTCGACGCCGACGACGCGCGGCAATCGCTGCGTACCGCCTGCTCCGGGCACGAGGCCGAGCTTCACCTCCGGAAGGCCGACCTTCGCGGACGGAACGACGACCCGGTAATGGCAGCCGAGCGCCGTCTCCAAACCGCCGCCGAGCGCCGTCCCGTGGATCGCCGCGACGACCGGTTTCGCGGCCGATTCGAGAACGCCCACCATCTCGCCCAGCGGGAGGCCGCGCGGCGGCTTGCCGAATTCGGAGATGTCCGCGCCCGCGAAGAAGGTGCGCCCGGCGCAGATCAGCACGATGGCCGTCACGTCGGGGTGAGCGCAAGCCTCCCGGATGCCGGCCGCGACACCGTCGCGCACCGCGGCCCCGAGCGCGTTCACCGGCGGCGAATCGACGGTCAGGACCCCGATCCCGTCCTCGATCGTCAGGCTCGTGAGGCTGTTCTGTTCGGCCATATCGTCCTCCCCGGCGGTCTTTAGCGCCGCTACGCGGGAGTACAGCTTTCGCGGGGTTGCCGGAAGAGCCGGCCCTGCGGGAACGATGCGCGTGTCGACGTGACCGGACTAGAACGTCACGCCGGTCTCGACCATGAAGCGGTCCTGGGACGTCGCGTTGCCGGCGCGCCCGAAACCGGTGCCGAGCGTCGTGGGCACGAGGTCGCCTCGCGTGACGCCGCCCAGGTCCACGTGCGAGTACTCGCCGCGCAGGACGACGCGATCGAGCGTGTAGGTCGGCGTGATCGTGAACGAGACGGCCGAACTGCCGGCGCCGTAGAGAAGGCTCGTCGTGCCGGAGCCGCGCACGCCCGTCTGCGCCTCGTATTCGATGCGGCCGGCGAGCGCGAAGTTGTCCGTCAAGGCGTAGCTCGCGAGGATCGCCCCGCCATAGGTCGAGGCTCCGGTCAGGATACCGAGTTTGACGTCGCGCTCGACATTGGTGAACTGGGCATAGGGCGTGACCGTCCAGGGACCGTTCGAATACGTGTAGTTCACGCTCAGGATGCCGCTGTTCTGCTGGTAGAGCGGCGTGGCGAACTGGTCCCGGACGCTCCGGGTGAGGACGTTGGTGCGCCCGAGATTCACGCCGCCGTTGATGCCGAACGTGTTCTGGTCGTCGAGCTTGTAGGTCACCGCGCCGGTGAACCAGGTGAGATCGCCGGAGAAGAACCCGTCGGTCCCGGCGACCGAGACCGACCACGGTCCGTCCGCGTAGTTCACCTGGACGCCGTGGTTGATCGTGTTCTCCTGGTTGAACAGAAGGCCGCGCTGGATGTTCAGGTTCTGGAAGGTGAAGGGAGCCTCGCTGCCGATCAGCGTCGGCATTCGGCCGCCCTGGATCGACCAGTTGTCATCGATCACGACCTTGCCGAAGGCGACAGGCAGCGGCGTGAACAGGAAGTTCGTCTGGTCGAACACGCCGTCATTCACGACGCCGAGCGCCGGGATCGCGTAGGCGCCGGCCTGCACGTAGAACTGGTACGTGCCGTCCGTCTTCTGGACGAAGCCCTGGATGTTCGAGAAGTCGACGCGATCGCCTCGGTCGCTCGGCAACGGGGCCGGCGAGAACGGGAGCGAGCGCGACTGCGTATAGGCGTAGCCCGTCAGCGCGCCGCCGACATAGATATCGCCGACGCCCGGCACGGTAAAGCAGGCAGGATCCGGATTCTGCTTGATGGCGCCCCCGAAGGCCGGGAACGAGAGCGTGGCCTTGCATGGCTCGGGAGCCGACGCCTTCGGGGTGGCCAGATCGGCCGCGCCGGCAGTCGAGCCCGCGATCGTGCACAGGGCCAGTACGAACGTCGGAACCGTCGTAAGAAGGCGTATCATGATAGAGCGGCCTCCGGTCTTCGTGTCCGGACCGAACACGTGCATCGTCGATGCGCACCGGAACCCGATTAACGCTCAAGTTAATCGGTGCCTATAAGGATCCTATCAAGATCCGACACTGCTTTATTGTGCACCTACATCCCTTAAATTGAAAAGGCGGCCGAGAGGCCGCCTTCGCATCGCCAATACGCGACGATCAGTTCGATTTTAGACTTTCGGCCTCTGATCCGACTTGTTGTGCACCCGGGATGAAGTGGGCCGCTGCATGCTGACCCGGCATCGCGAGCGACGCCTGCGGTTTAGTGGCGGTCGACTTGACGGGGGTCGGCGCAGCGACGCGACGGCGGGGGGGCAGCGGCGCGTCGACGGGAGCCGGGGCGGTCTCAGTCTCGGCCGTGACGGCCGGCTCGGGCCGCCCGAGCACGTTGCCGAGCATGCGCTCGTAGAACGGCTTCGAATCGGACTTCGCCTCGGTCGCCGACGGGGTCGTCGACTGCGTCATCAGGGGCTCGTCCGGGTCGGCACTCGCCAACACGGTACGGGCGGGTTTCGCGGCCGAGAGCGACGGCTTCGCGGGCTCCGGCTGTCCGACGGAGGATGCCAGACGGCTCGATGCAGGCTTCCGGCCGGCGCTAGCCGCGAGCACCGTGGTCTTCTCCTCGACCAGCACCTCGCGCGGACCTTCCGCCAGGGCGTCGGGCCGGCTGATGTCGCCGAGGTTTCGGTGCGAGCGGGCGTCCAGGATGCTGAAGTTCTGGCTGTCGCCGCCGCCGAGGGCTGCCATGCTCTGTCGGAAGGATTCGTGGCCGCCGCCGTCGGCGTAGACGAGCTTGACCGCGGGCGTGCCCTTGGCGACGAGCTCGGCCACCGCGACCCGGTCCTGCTCCTGCTTCTGCGCGACCATCGGCGCGAGGCTCGGGTCGTCCTTGCAGGTCATGCCGACGGTGTCGAAGGCGTAGCGCCCGCCGCAGACCGCGACGCGGGGCTCGTGACCCGTCAGCTCGAAATGATCGGAGCCGTCCTTCAGGTTCCGCCAGAACGGCATGTTCGGATCGGCACGGTAACGCGCCAGGTTCTCGGCCGTCATCCGGAACGGGTAGGCCTGGAACTGGAAGCCGCGCTGACCGGACGAGATCGCTTCGCGGGCGAGCGCGTAGACTTCCGCGATGCCCTCGTCCGTCATCGCGTAGCAGCCGCGCGACGAGCAGCTTCCGTGGACCATCAGGGCCGATCCCGTGCCGTTATGCGCGCGGTCGTAGGCGTTCGGGTAACCCGTGTCGAAGGATAGGTAATAGGCCGAGTTCGGGTTCAGCTGGCTCGGGTTGATCGTGTAGAAGCCCTCCGGCGCCTGACGGTCGCCTTCGCGGCGCTTGGGACCCAGTTGACCGGACCAGCGGCAGATCGGGAACGACTTGAGCATCGCGTACTTGCCGTCGCCGGCACGCTTCCACACCTCCAGCTCGGATTCCTTCTTATAGAGCCGAACCAGGATGGGGTCGTTCTTCGACATGCCCTTCTCGGACATGAGAGCCATCGTACGCTGCGGGATCGGAGCCAGCGAGCGGCCTGAGGACGCGTATTGATCGTTGCAAGCGCCGAGGGCGAGCGCGACGGCCGTCGCCGCCAGGAGACGTCTCATACCGTGACCCCGATCCAGAGCGCCCGATCGAATGCCGGGTCGCTCTCGCCCCATCTACTACGATCGTTAGCCTTACTTGGATGTTACCGCAACTACGCAGACACGCAGCTTGGTTGAGAGAGGATGAAGATCGCCGCGTCGGCGCACCGGCGCGCGTCACTGCACCAGGACGGCACGGTCGCACCTCACGGCGTTCATCCAGACATCCGCCTGGCCGACGCCGACGCCGAGCGTGCGCAGGGTGGCGTCGAGAAGCGTGTCGAGGCCCGGCGTCACCGCCGACATCGCCGCGAGAAGGGCGGACCGGATCGCCGCGGCCGGCAACCCGATCCCGAGGACGTTGACGTTAAGCGTGAGGCTGCCGAGAAGCGTCGTCGCGAGCGCCCCGCCGAGACCGGTCGAGGTGACCGTCCTCACGCGATGCTGAGCGATGTCGTCGGCGCTGAAGAGGATGGTCTGAGGGGTCGGGCTCGCGAGCGAGGCTCGTGCGATCCCGCTCGCGCCGACGAGAAGCGTGGAGACGAGCGTCGCCGGCTGGGTCAAGTCGGGCTTCGGTCCCGATGACGTCACGAGGTAGGGTGGGATCGCGGCGATCGCAGCATCGAACGGACTCGGGGTGACCCCGATCGTCGCGCTGGACGCGCCGCCGGGCGGCGAACAGCGAGCCGTAATCGGTCGAGAATGCGAGCGCCGCGACGACGATCGACATCATACCGGCCGCGAGCGGAAGAACGCTGCCGCGGCCGTCCCCGCGCAGGGCAGCGATGAGCCGAGATCGCCGTCCCGTCACGCCCCGCCCCGTCGGATCGTGGCGCTGCGCGCGACCTGGCTTGTCGGCGAGGGCAGGATGCCCTGAAACAGGTTCAATCCGAGGCCCGAGGCATCGTAGGTCAGGGTGACCTTGAAGAGGTTCGGGTCGGCCGGATCGAACGCGGCCGCGACCCTGAGCGCGTTCGGCTTGAGGAGACCGTAGGAGGCGAGCGCACGCGTGACGAATTGTTGCGCCAACGCGCCCCGCTCCTGCTCGGTCAGGCCTGGGACCGAGGCGCGCGCGGCCTCGCTCGCCAATTGCTGCACGCTGTGGGCGACGCCGAAATAAAGGCCGTAGACGAGCGTACCGAGGAGTAGCGCCAGGAAGACGGGAGCCAGCAGGGCGAACTCGACGGCGGCGCTTCCAGCCCTGTCGACGGAGAACGGACCGGCTGGCCAGCCGGTCTTGCGTTTACTCCCAATCCATCGACGAACCGATCGAAGCCGAGCCATGCTGCGCTCCCGCTAATCCAGGGATGCAACGACTTAGAAGTAAACGACTCGTTGATCGTCGAGATCGCTCGAAAGCAATCTAAAAATCTGAGATCTACATCGTCTTCGTGCGCGTCGAACTGGTTCGAGAGACGATCATCCTCTACACGACGCGAGCCAATTCAGATCATTGCGACCGCGTTCTCGCCATCCTCATCTCTTGAGTACATCATGCGGCGATCTGCCCGCGGCTGATCTCATCTGCCTCCTCCCCGATCGCCAGGGCGGGCCGGCCGTCCTCGTGGGCGAAGAATTCGATCCCGCTGGCGATCAGGACACGCTCCAGCGCCGCGACGCTGGTGTCGCGCGCCGTGACCGCCTTCGATCCTGCCTCGAACCGATTGATGGTCGCGACGGACACGTCGGAATGCTCTGCGAGTTCACGGACCGACCACCTGAGTGCTCCGCGGGCGGCACGCACCTGCGATCCCGTCAGGACGAGCGGCTTGGGCGACACCGTCCTGCCGGACATGTTGTTCTCCCGACGCTGGGCGTCGGACAGGCTCATCACCAGCCCGGCATATCGCGTCCTCCGATCGAGGCCGCCTTCGACGATGCTGCCCCGGGCGCGCAAGTACCTCGCCCGGCCGTCGAGCCGCCGGTGAGTGAAGTCGACCTCGAAGCATTGGCCGTCGATCCGGGCGATCTGGAGTGCCTCGTCGAGACGCGCGAGGTCGTCGACCGAGACGCCCGAGCGGAATTCGGACAACGGCATGGCGCTGGCACCGGGAAGGGTTCCGGCGGCATCGCTGAACCAGATCTTGTCGTTGTCCTGATCGATCTCCCAGATGCTGACCCGACCGGCCCGGAACGCGGCGCCGCACCGCTCCGCCATGTCGCCGACCATCGACTTCAGGCGGTAGACCTCGTCGACGCTGCGGACCATGAGCAGGATCTGCTCGCCGAGCGGGCAGATCGAGTAGTTGAGCCATCGGCCGAAGGCCGGGACGAACCGCTCCTCGTGAAGCGTGAGGCCGTTGGCGGCCGTATCGCGTAGCGCGTGCCACAGCCGGTCTCCGATCAGCTCCGGGCGCGTCTCCCATAGAATCTGCCCACGCGAGTTCTGCAGCCCGAGGAGCGTGCAGCCGGCGGGATTCAGAGACACGATGCGTCCCTCCCGGTCGAGAACCGCGACGGCGTCGGTGGTCTGCCGGAGACACGCCTCCAGCATCTGGCGCGTCTGGCGCAGGTCCTCGTCCCGTTCGGCCGCCGCGGTCACGTCAGCCACCGTGCCCCACAATCCGAGCGAGCGCCCGCGCGCGTCGGTTTCCGTCCGCAACGTCATCGTGAGCCGCCGCACGCGAGCGTCGTCGAGGCGATTGAAGCGGACCGTCACCGTGGGACACGTGGCGTCGTCGCCTCCGCCAGCGAACACAGCGCCGAGATGCTCGCGCTCGACCGGATCGACCTGCCGCAGGAACTGGGCGAGCGTGATCCGCTCGCCGCGCGCGATCCCGAACAGCTTTCCGGCGCTCTCCGAGAGCGTGAACGCGCCGTCGGTCGCGTAGAGGCCCCAGAACCCGATCGCACCCGGTGCGCCCGTCTCGAGGCTCCCGGTCGAGAACGTGCCCGCCCCGAGCGGCTCGATCTGGTGGGAGTAGTCGAACAGGCACAGCCAGTCCTGCCCGTCCGTGGCCGCGGCGCCAGGCCGGATCACGGAGACGAGGCGCATCGTGCCGTCACGTCGCACGATCCTGAAGAAGATCTCCCCATCGACCCTGCTTCCCGCGTCCGCCTCGAGCGCGGCGCGTACGAATGCGTCATCGGGATGAATGAAACTGAAGAGGAGTTCGAGGGACGGCGCGAATTCGGTCGGCGACAGCCCGAGCACGTCGAACACGCCTTCGGACCAAATATGAGCGGATGCCGATCGTCCGATCCAAGCCAGTCCTGATCGATGCTTCGCGTCGCTTGATGTAAACTGCGTCATTTCCCGCATGTCTGGCTCCCTGAATGGCTCATTATGAACAAGATGAGGCAAACGCAAAGCTATCGATCGACCATCTTCAGATCTTCGAGGTCTTCATTTCCACTCGTGATATCAAGCCTACCCGACACTCGGTGTTACTCGGTTTGAAACATTATTGCTCACGATAAAAACTAATACGACCGATTCGCACCGTGATGCGACACGACGTTAGTCGCAAGCGAATCTCGCCGGATTTGCAACTCTTGCGTGTATCAAGCCATGCGCGGCGGCTCCCGATGGAAGCTGTCGAGCCGGTCAGATGCTGCCGACCGTCTTCAATCTCACGCGCGCGTGGATCTCACCCTGTCCGAGGACGGGCGTCTCCCGGCGGAACCGCTCGATGATCGAGCGGACGTAGGGCCGCGAGCCCGACGAGGTGACGAGGACTGGCATCTCGCCCATCCGGGCCGCATCCTCGAACCGGTCGCGGATCGTGGTGACGAAGTCGGTCAGCCGGGAGGGCTGCATCGCGAGGTGGCGCTCGTCGCCCTGTCCGACGATCGATTCCGCGAAGGCGTTCTCCCAGGCGGGCGAGAGCGTGACGATCGCGAGATGGCCGGCGGGTGCGGTGTACTGCGCGCAGAGCTGGCGGGCGATCCGTGTCCGGACGTGCTCGGCGATGTCGCGCGGGTTCTTGATCGCCGCGACCACGTCCGAGATCCCCTCCATGATCGTGCCGAGGTCCCGGATGGAGACGCGCTCCGACAGGAGGAGCTGGAGCACGCGCTGCACGCCCGTGATGGAGATCTGGGACGGCACGATCTCCTTGACGAGGTCGCCGTGCTCCTTGGGCAGGTCCCGGATGAGCTTCTGGACCTCGATGTGGGAGAGGAGGTCGGCCGTGTAGCTCTTGATCACCTCGGTCAGGTGGGTGGACACGACGGTCGCGGCGTCGACCACCGTGTAGCCGCGCAGGCCCGCCTCGTCGCGCAACGCCGCGTCGATCCACGTCGCCGGGAGGCCGAAGGTCGGCTCCAGCATGTGCTGCCCGGGCAGCTGGACCTGGCCGCCCATCGGGTCCATGGCCATGAAGAGGTTGGGATAGACGCGGCCGGAGCCCGCCTCCACCTCCTTGACGCGGATGATGTATGTGTTCGGGTCGAGCGCCACGTTGTCGAGAATGCGCACGGACGGCATCACGAAACCGAGCTCGCCCGCGAGCTGGCGGCGCAGTCCCTTGATCTGGTCGGTCAGGCGATCCTGGCCGTCGCTCCCGTTCACCATCGGCAGGAGCGCGTAGCCGATCTCGATCTTCAGGTCGTCGATCTTGAGGACGTCCGAGATCGGCTCCTCCGGCGGCGGGCCGCCGGGCACACCCGCGATGCCGGCACTCGTGGTCGTGGTCGCGGCGGCTTTCGTCTTATTCGCCTGGTCGAGCTTGTAGGCGAGCCAGCCGGCCCCGCCCGCGAGGAGCGCGAAGGGCAGGATCGGCATACCGGGCAAGAGGCCGATCAGCCCCATGACGGCGGCCGACATGCCGAGCGACTTCGGGTAGTGCGCAAGCTGCCGGCCGAGCGCGCCCGCGGCCGCGCCCCGCACGCCGGCCTTCGACACGAGAAGGCCGGCCGCGGTCGACACGATCAGCGCCGGGACCTGGCTGACGAGCCCGTCGCCCACGGTCAGCAGCGTGTAGCTGTGCCCCGCGGCCGCGAAGGACATGCCCTGCTGCACCACCCCGATGATGATGCCCCCGATGACGTTGATGAACGTGATGAGGAGCGCCGCGATGGCGTCGCCGCGCACGAATTTCGACGCGCCGTCCATCGCGCCGTAGAAGCTCGCCTCGTCCTCCAGCCCCTTGCGCCGCTGGCCGGCCGCCTCCTGGTCGATGAGCCCGGCCGAGAGGTCGGCGTCGATCGCCATCTGCTTGCCCGGCATGGCGTCGAGCGTGAAGCGCGCCGCGACCTCCGCGATGCGGCCCGAGCCCTTCGTGATGACGACGAAATTCACGATGATCAGGATCGCGAAGACGATGACCCCGATCACGAAATTGCCGCTGACGATGAAGTTGCCGAAGGCCTCGATGACGTGGCCGGCCGCCGCCGTGCCGGAGTGGCCGTTCGCCAGGATCAGCCGAGTGGACGCGATATTCAGCGACAGCCGCAGCATGGTCGAGATGAGCAGCACGACCGGGAAGATCGAGAACTCCATCGGGTTCTCGATGAACAGCGCCGTCATCAGGATCAGGACGGAGATGATGATCGAAATTGCGAGGAGCAGGTCGAGCAGGATCGCGGGCAGCGGGAAGACGAGCACCACCAGGATGCCCATGACGCCGACCGCGAGGAGCAGGTCGGGCCGCTTGGCGAGCGCCGTCAGCGCGCTTAATGAGGGAAGTGCCCCGAGGCTTGGGGCTGCACCCCGGCCCGGGGCCGCGCCCCGGCCTGAGGCCATGCCGATCCCGGCTGCCGGAAGCCCGCCTTGCACCGTCGCGACCGCCGTCTCACTCATACTTCGGTCACCGACGCTCCGGGTCGCGCGCGCTCGTCCCGCCCGGCACAATTTGCCGGGTGCATGGTTAGCGCCGGGTTAACCTTTTTGCCATGAGACCAGCCTGATGGCCGTCTCTGAACTGAAGGACGCGATCCTGCGGCCGATCGCGTCCGGCAGCTCGCCCCGCGCGGCGCATTGGCACCTGCCGCATTTCCCCGCCGCGGTCCGGGCGATCGTGCGTCGGCGCGAGATCTGGATCGCGATCGTGGCGAGCCTCATAGGCTCCGTCATCGGTCTGGCGGTCGCCGGGATGGGATGGGTCACGCAGGTGATGCACACCCTGCTTTATCGTCTGCCGCCCGGAGAGCGGCTCTCCTCCGCGCCGTTCATCGCGACCTTTCCGGGCGTTCTCATGCCGGCGATCGGCGGCGTCGTGCTCGGTCTCGTGTCGTTCGCGGTCCTGCGGGTGCGCCGCAACCCGGTGGTCGACCCGATCGAGGCGAACGCGCTGCACGGCGGCCGCATGTCGGTCGTCGACAGCGCGGTCGTGATGACGCAGACGATCCTGTCGAGCGGCTTCGGCGCCTCGGTCGGGCTCGAGGCGGCCTACACCCAGGTCGGGTCGGTGACGGGGTCCCGCGTCGGGACCCTGCTCAAGCTCAGGCGCAACGACGTGCGCGTCCTCGTCGGGGCGGGCGCCGCGGCCGGCATCGCGGCCGCGTTCGGCGCGCCGTTCACGGGGGCCTTCTACGGGTTCGAGCTCATCGTGGGCACCTACTCGGTCGCGACGGTCGCGCCCGTGATGGGGGCCGCCATCGCGGCCGCGCTCGTGGCGCATGCCTTCGGGGTCGAGCCGATCCCGATCGGGCTGAAGGCCGGACTGTCGGTCGAGCCGCAGGCCTACCCGGTCTTCGTGGTGCTCGGCCTCGTGGCCGGGCTCGCGGGCATCGCGGTCATGCGCAGCGTGACGATCGTCGAGGCGGTGTTCCGGTGGATGCGCGTCCCGTCCCTGATGCGCCCGGCTATGGGCGGTGTCCTGGTCGGCGCGATGGCGCTCCTCACGCCGCAGGTCCTCTCCTCCGGGCACGGTGCGCTGCACAACGTGTTCGCGGCCCACGTGTCGGTCGCGGCCTTCGCGGCCCTGTTCCTGCTCAAGGCGCTGGCCGCGTCGATCTCGCTGGGATCCGGCTTCCGAGGCGGGCTGTTCTTCGCGTCGCTGTTCCTCGGGGCGCTGCTCGGCAAGATCTTCGCCGGCTTCCTGGCGTTCGCGGTCCCGGCCCTCGCGCCCGACCCGCTCCTCGCGGCCGTCGTCGGCATGAGCGCTTTCGCGGTCGCGGTCGTGGGCGGGCCGCTCACCATGACGTTCCTGGCGCTCGAAGCCTCGGGCGACCTCGTGATCGCGGGTGCGGTGCTGAGCGCCGCGATCGTGTCCAGCATCACGGTACGCGAGCTCTTCGGCTACTCGTTCTCGACGTGGCGGCTGCACCTGCGCGGCGAGACGATCCGCTCCGCGCACGATGTCGGCTGGATCAGGTCGCTCACGGCCGGGCGCATGATGCGCCACGACGTGAAGACGGTGCGCGAGGAGATGCCGCTCGCCGAGTTCCGCAACAAGTTCCCGATCGGGTCGAAGCAGCGCGTCGTGGCGCTCGACGCCATGGACCGCTACGCGGGACTGATCCACGTGCCGGACGCCTACTCGGCTGCGGACGGGACCGATCCCAAGGCCTCGCGCGTGGTCGACCTGCTCCACCACCAGCGCGACTTCCTGACGCCTGAGCTGAACGTCAAGCAGGCGATCGAGGCCTTCGACCGCACCGAGAGCGAGGCCATGATCGTGGTCGACACGGCCGAGTCCCGCCAGGTGCTCGGCCTTCTGACCGAGCAGCACGCGCTGCGCCGCTACGCGGAGGAGCTCGACAAGGTCCGCCAGGGACTGAGCGGCACGATCTGACGCGCCGTCGGTTCAGGGCGCGCTCGCGGCGTCCAGCTTCGACACCGCCCCGTCCGGCAGCTTCAGCGTTGCGGCCGCCACCAGGCTGCCGAGCTGGTCGAGGCCCGTCGCACTCGCGATCGGCACGACGTGCGGCTTCGCCATGAGCCAGGCGAGCGCCACGGCGGCCGGCGTCGAGGATGCTTCGGCCGCGACCTCGTCCAGCGCCGCGAGGATGCGCATGCCGCGCGGATTGAGATACTTGCCAATCGAGCGCGCGCCGCGCGGGCTCTTGCCGAGATCCGCCTCCGACCGGTACTTGCCGGTCAGGAAGCCGGACGCCAGCGAGAAGTAGCTGATCACCCCGACATCATGCTCCGCGCAGACGGCCGCGAGACCGCTCTCGTAGCCGGCGCGCTCGTACAGGTTGTACTCGGGCTGCATCGTCTCGTAGCGCGGCAGGCCGCCCATCTCGCCGAGCGTCAGCGCCTCCGCGAAGCGCTCGGCCGAGAAGTTCGAGCCGCCGATCACCCGGACCTTGCCCGCCTTGATGAGCCGGTCGTAGGCCGCCAGCGTCTCCTCCTGCGGGGTGTCCGGATCGTCCTTGTGAGACTGGTAGAGATCGATCCGGTCCGTCTGCAGCCGGCGCAGCGAATCTTCGACCGCGCGCGCGATGTAGTCGGGCTTCAGCCCGACCTTGCCGTCGCCCATGTCCATGCCGACCTTGGTGGCCAGCACGATGCGGTCGCGCACGCCGCGCGAGGACATCCAGCGCCCGATGATGGCCTCGGATTCACCGCCCGTGTGGCCCTCCACCCACTTGGAATAGACGTCGGCCGTGTCGAGGAAGGTGAGCCCGGCCTCGAGCAGGCGGTCGAGGAGCTCGAAGGAGCGCGCCTCGTCGGCCGTCCAGCCGAATACGTTGCAGCCGAAGCAGAGCGGCGGGACGGAGAGGTCCGAGCGGCCGAGTTTTCGCTGTTGCATGACCTAATCCTCGTCGTCGTCGGCGCGGCGGGTCGATTTCAGCTTGGAGAAGACGGATTCGGCGTCGATCCGCTCCTCCGGGGCGGGGCTGCGCCGGCTCATATCCGCGAAGGGCTCGGAGCGGGCCGGCTCGGCTGTCGTGAGTTCGGCCGGCAGGAGCGTCTGGCCCGACTCGGCCGCCTCGACCTGCGGACGATCCTTCGCGGCGCGTTGCACCTCGAAGTCGAGGTCGATCTGGGACGCGAGCCCCAGCGTCACCGGGTCCATCGGCTGGAGGCTCGCGGAGTTCCAGTGGGTCCGTTCGCGGATCTGCTCGATCGTGGTCTTGGTCGTGCCGACGAGCCGGATGATCTGCGCGTCCTTCAGCTCCGGATGGTTGCGCAGGAGCCAGAGGATCGCGTTCGGCCGATCGTGGCGGCGCGAGACGGGCGTGTAGCGCGGGCCGCGCTTCGTGCTCTTCATCTCCGGCAGCTTCACCTTGGGGGCCGACATCTTGAGCCGGTACTCGGCATCCGCACCCGCCCGGTCGAGCTCGTCGCGGGTGAGCTGGCTCGTGGCGATGGGGTCCGCGCCCTTGATGCCGGCCGCGACCTCGCCATCCGCGATGCCCTTCACCTCCAGCGGGTGCAGGTGGCAGAACTCCGCGATCTGCTCGAAGGTCAGCGAGGTGTTCTCCACCAGCCACACGGCCGTCGCCTTCGGCATGAGGGGGGCCTGGGACATTCCTGATCTCCTGGACGGGCGACGAGGCACGGCTTCTCCGCTGCCCCGGTCCGATCCGACCGGAGCGCCTCGTCCCAGATTGTGACGGATGCGTCGCTTATATAAGCAACGTCGGTTTTCGCGCAAACGGAGAGCGGCATGCGGGACGAGGATCCTGACGCGAGACGCAAGGTCGTGGCGCACGAGATCGGCGCCGACCTGTCGAGCCTGTCGCTCCACGAACTCGACGAGCGCGTGACGCTCCTGGAAGACGAGATCCGGCGCCTGCGAGAGGAGGCGGCGCGTAAGGCAACTTCGCGGGATGCCGCGGCGGCGTTCTTCAAGACGTCCGGGGGCGCGTAGCGCCGTCTCGCGGCCGATCTACTCGATCGCGGGCTCGCCTGGAGGCCGTAACCCTCCCTTAAGCTTTCTGAATCATAACGGCTGCATCCAGTTTCGCTGGTGTTGGAGTGGCTCGGCCACTCTGTTTGATGCCTCCCTGTTATCACCTTCAGCCGCCCGCCAGGGCGGCTTTTCTTTTGCCGCGGCTGATCCGTTAAGCTTAACTCGGAGTTAACAGGGCGTGCCGCCGCGTTCGGCGCTAAACCTGCTCAACGGATGACGTCGGCCGACGACGTGATCCGTTTTGGGCCGTCGCGGCGATCCGGAGGTGCAGGTGGTGAGCGAAGTCGTGCGTCAATTCGCGGTCGTGGCCGAGCCGGCCCAGTTCGGGACATCCTTCGTCAAGTCGGCCGCTTTCAAGGAGCTGTTCCGTGAAGGCATGGGGCTGATCGAGGACACGGCCGCCTATCTCGACGGAGACGGCCGGACGGAGTCGAACGGCGCCGGCCGTCACGGCGCGCTCACCTATGCGGGCGAGTCGATGCGGCTCACGACCCGCCTCATGCAGGTCGCGTCCTGGCTCCTCGTGCAGCGGGCGGTCGCCGAGGGCGAACTCACCCGCGACCAGGCCCAGCGCGAGAAGGACCGCGTGCGCTTCGTCCCGCAGGAGGTGAACGCCCAGCCGGAGGTGTACGAGGCGCTCCCCGAGCGGCTGCGCGAGCTCATCGCGGCCTCGCTGCGCCTGCACGCCCGCGTCATGCATCTCGACCGGCTCCTGATGGAGGAGGCCGAGGAGATGGACCCGCTGCCCTCGAACAGCCCGGTCGCACTCCAGCACGCGCTTCTGCGCACGGCCTTCTCGGCTGGCTGACGCCAGCTTGGCTGGCTGACGCCAGCTTGGCTGGCTGACGCCAGCTTGGCTGGCTGACGCCAGCGCGGCCGGCTGACGCCAGCGCGGCCGGCTGACGCCAGCGCGGCCGGCTGACGCCAGCTTGGCTGGCTAGAAGCTCCTCAGCTATGGTCTGAGTATTCTCGACCTCATCCTGAGGTGCCCGCGAAGCGGGCCTCGACGGATGATCCAGTGAACTCTGGCGGCCTCCTTCGAGGCTCGACCTATGGTCGAGCACCTCAAGATGAGGTTGGAGGCTGCATTTTCTAAATTCAGCTTCGGCCGGCCTCAGCTCCGACCGACCCGCGCCTCGATCGCGTCCCAGGTCGCGGCCGCGAGGTCGGGTCCGCCGAGCTTGCGGATCGCCCGGATGCCGGTCGGCGAGGTCACGTTGATCTCGGTCAGGTTGCCGTCGATCACGTCGATCCCGACGAGGATCAGGCCGCGCGCCTTCAGCTCCGGCCCGATCGTGGCGCAGATCTCGCACTCGCGCTCCGACAGCTCGGTCGCGTTCGCGGCCCCGCCCCGCACCATGTTGGAGCGCAGGTCGTTCTCCGCCGGCACGCGGTTCACCGCGCCCATCGCCTCCCCCTCGACGAGCAGGATGCGCTTGTCGCCCTCCGTGATCTTGGGGAGGAAGCGCTGCACCACCCACGGCTCCTTGAAGGTGACCGAGAACAGGTCGAAGACCGAGCCGAAATTCATGTCGTCGGGGGTGAGCCGGATCACCGCCGCGCCGCCGTGGCCGTGCAGCGGCTTCATGACGATCGCGCCGAATTCGCGCCGGAACGCCTCGATCTCCGCCTTGTCGCGCGTGATGAGGGTCGGCGGCATGAGTTGCGGGAAGTGTGTGACGAAGAGTTTCTCAGGCGCGTTGCGCACCGAGGCCGGGTCGTTCACGACGAGCGTCTTCGGGTGAAGCCGCTCCAGGAAGTGCGTCGCCGTGATGTAGGCGATGTCGAAGGGCGGGTCCTGCCGCATCAGGATCACGTCGGTCTCCGACAGGTCCATGCGGGTCGGCTCCCCCAACGTCGCGTGGTTGCCGACCTCGTCGCGGACATGCAGCTCCTCGACCTGCGCGACCACGCGCCCGTCCCGCATCGACATCCGCTCCGGCCCGTAATGAAGCAGCCGGTGCCCGCGCCGAGCCGCCTCGAGCAGCAGCGAGAACGTCGTATCGCCCGCGATCTTGATGTTCTGGATGGGGTCCATCTGGACCGCGACGGTCAGCGCCATGAAAGTCTCCGTGTCGGGCGCGACCATAGTGTCTGGCGCGCCGGGCGCCAGTGTCTGGCGCGCCGGGCGCCAGCCGTTCCGAGATGCCCGACCTGTGCTAAACGCGCCGACCGAACCGGACAGGATGCGGATGTCGTTCTCACCCGATCACTTCGCGGACGCGCTCGTCGGGGCGCGGCGCACCCGCCAACTCGTGTCCACCGACAGGCCGGGGCCGCCCGACGCCGAGGCGGCCTTCGCGGTCCAGGACCGGGTCACGGCCGCGCTCGGACCGGTCGGCGGCTGGAAGGTCGGCC
>CAHJXE010000036.1 GCA_903644085.1 Hyphomicrobiales bacterium | reverse complement strand
GCCGGCGCGCGTCGCACTCGCCTGGGTCGTCGGACGCCCCGGCGTCACCTCGACGCTGATGGGCGTCAGCGGCGCCCGGCAGGTGAGCGACAACGCGACGGCGCTCGACATCCGCCTCTCGTCCGAGCACCTGGCGGCGCTGGAGACGGCGAGCGGCGGCGCCGACAGGTTCCTCGACGCCCTGTACCGTCGGCCGGTCCGCAACCAGATCGTCTTCGGCGGCGGCGACGTCCGCGGCTGGAACGAGTAGCGCACGTCACGCGAGCGGCGTGCCTGAATGGGTCCGGACCCCGTCACGCGTCAGCGGAGATAAGTTTCCCGCTTTCGACGCCGAAGTCGGGCTCCGAGAGAGTCTTCGAGACGAAAGACCGAAATACGCGATCATTCGTTCAATCCAAACATTGCAAATCTTCTCCTGAGTTCGTGGTAGGGAACCCGCTCAACTGGAACATTGAAGTGATGTCGAACGGTTTCAAGGCGGCCTTATTCATCGGAGCGGCGGCTGTCGGCACGTCCGCATTCGTGGCGCCCGCGTTCGCGGCTTGCGCGATCCTGCCGGCGGGCGCCCCGGTCGTCAGGCCGGGCGATCTGCTGGGTCGCTTCCCGAACGGCGGAGGCGCGATGGTGTCCGAGGTTCGCAACATGGTGGCCACCAACCCGAGTTCGATCGACGGGATCCCGGCGATCCTGGATGCGGCGAACGCGGAGCAGAAGCGCGCGATCGGTGCGGGTCTTGGTCAGGCGACCAAGCTGTGTGCCAGCGGAGAACCCGACTCGGCACGGCGCATCCAGGAGGCGGTGCTGAAGATGAACAAGGATGTCGTGCTGTCCTTCGAGGTCGTGACGGGTGATCGCCAGACGGCCGCGACAGGCGGCGGACCCGGCGGCGGCGGCGGCGGAGGAGGCGGCGGGACGGGCATATCGGGTTCGAGCACGGCCAACGGGTCGAACTCCTACATCGCGCCGAGTACGTCGAGCTTCGCCAATTCGGGGTCGTCGTTCTCGAGCGGTTCGGGGGGCTTCGCGGGTCTGACGACGGGGCGATCGGTCAGCATCACGACGACGGGCACCACCACGACGACCAGCCCGGCCGCAGCCTTGAGCAGTTCGCTCTCGACGGTGACCAGCCCGGACGCGACCGTGAGCCGGAGCCGGTAGGGGGTCGGAGCGAACCGGCGGGATCAGGTCCCAGGATCGACGTTCTCGGGGATCGCCGCTCCCCGGGTCCGCGCCCTCAGACGGGTTCGCCGACCCATGCTCCTGATCGTCTAGAGGTGGGGCATCGCCAGCGTCCAGAGCGCCATCGCGACCATCATCAGGTTCTCGGTCAGCGACACGAAGCCGAGCGGCACGTTCGAGCCGCCTCCCACGCAGGCGCATTTCAGCTCCCGCCGGTCGAGATAGACCGCCTTGACCACCGACACCGCCCCGATGCCCCCGATGAGGAGGGCGACCGGGACCGAGAGCCAGATCAGCGCGCCCGCCGCCATGAGAAGGCCCGCGAGAGCCTCCGCGAAGGGGTACACGTAGGCATACGGCACCCAGCGCTGCGCCAGGAGGTCGTAGCCGAGGAACATGCTGGAGAAGGTCTCGAGGTTCTGCAGCTTGAGGATCGCCAGCACGCACATGCTGAAGCTGATGAACCACCCGGCCGCGCGCAGCGTGAACGGATCGCCGTAGGCCGCGTAGCTCGCGGCCAGCGCCATGAGCGCCGTCACGGCGAAGACCGCGACGACCGGCTTGTAGGTCACGGCCGAGGGGTCCGCGACGGCCTTGCCGAAATGCCGGCGCAGGTCGTCGTAGCCGCCGACCCGCTCGCCGTCGATGAAGGTCTGGGGCGTAGTGCGCACGTGCTGCTCGGCCTTGAACGCGTCCGTCTCCTCGCGCGTCCTCAGCCAGCGATCCTCGACCTCGAATCCCCGTCGCCGCAGGAGGTCCTTGGACTTCAGCCCGTAGGGGCAGACATGCTTCTTCATGACCATGCGGTAGAGGGTGGCCCGTGGGGCGGTGGCGGATGTCATGATGTCGAGGCCGGATGGCTTGGCGGATGTGCTGCCCTCTTGTAGCGTCCGTACCACGGTACGGAGTCAAGCGATGCGGGAGACCACGGTGGCGGGGCTCGCGCGCGAGGGCGGCGTGGGTGTCGAGATGGTGCGCTACTACCAACGGCGCGGCCTGATGAGGGTGCCGGACCGGGCGGGCAGCGCGGGGCACGGCGTCCACGTGCGTCGCTACGGCGAGGAGGATCTCCACCGGCTGCGCTTCATCCGCCAGGCTCAGACGGCCGGGTTCACCCTGGGCGAGATCGCCGAACTCGTCGCGCTCGATTCGACCGAGGACCGGCCCCGTGCCCGCGAACTCGCCCGCGGCCGCATCGCGGCCCTCGACGCGAGGATCGCCGAACTCGAGGCGGCGCGCGACGCGCTGGCGCGTCTCGCCGCCGAATGCGGCGCCGGCACCTCGGGACCCTGCCCCATCCTGGCGGCGTTCGATCGCGGCTGACACGGAGGACGCCCATGCCGGACATCGACCTCACGCGCTTCGTCGAGGCGCAGGGGCCCGTCTACGAGACCGCGCTCGGCGAGCTCCGGGCGGGGCACAAGCGCAGCCACTGGATGTGGTTCGTCTTTCCCCAACTCGCGGGTCTCGGCATGTCCTCGACCGCGCGGTTCTACGGGATCGCGGGGCTCGACGAGGCCCGGGCCTACCTGGCACACCCGGTGCTCGGGCCACGGCTCGCAGCGTGCACGCGCGCGGTGCTCGGCGTCGAGGGCCGCTCGCTCCACGCGATCTTCGGCTCGCCGGACGACCTCAAGTTCCGCTCCTCCATGACGCTGTTCGACCGCGCCGGCGGGGAGCCGGTCTTCCGCGAGGCGCTCGATCGCTATTGCGAGGCGCGTCCGGACCCGCGGACGCTGGAGTTGCTGGGGCGCGACTGAGCGCGCGTGCACGCGTCGCGCGGGTCCTCGCGCGCAAGCCGTCGCCCCCCGGAGTCAGCAGTCGCCGAAGGTGGCCTCGGAGCTCACGTCGCCACGACCCCGGCCCTCGCCATGACCTCTCCGACAGGGTCGCGGCGCCCCGTCTCGATCACGCTCAATAGATCTCGAACAGCCCGGCCGCCCCCATGCCGCCGCCGACGCACATGGTGACGACGCCGTACTTCGCGCCACGGCGCTTGCCCTCGATCAGGATGTGCCCCGTCATCCGGGCGCCCGACATGCCGTAGGGGTGCCCGATCGAGATCGCGCCGCCGTCGACGTTGAGCTTGTCGTCGGGGATGCCGAGCCGGTCGCGGCAGTAGAGCACCTGCACCGCGAAGGCCTCGTTCAGCTCCCACAGGTCGATGTCGTCGACCGTGAGCCCGTGCTGCTTCAAGAGCTTCGGCACGGCGAAGACCGGCCCGATCCCCATCTCGTCCGGGTCGCAGCCCGCGACCGCCATGCCCCGGTAGGCACCGAGCGGCTGAAGCCCGCGGCGCTCGGCCTCCCTCGCCTCCATCAGCACGACGGCCGACGCGCCGTCCGAGAGCTGGGACGCGTTGCCGGCCGTGATGAACCGGCCCTCCTTGATCGTCTGCCCGTCCTTGAACACGGGCGCGAGCTTCTGGAGGTCCTCGAGACGAGTCTGGGGCCGGTTGCCCTCGTCCTTGTCGAGCGTCACCTCGCGATGGCTGATCGCGCCGCTCGCCTTGTCCTGCACTGCGGTCGTGACCGTGATCGGCGCGATCTCCTGCGTGAACCGGCCGGCATCCTGGCCGGCGGCCGTGCGCCCCTGCGATTGCAGCGCGTACGCGTCCTGCGCGTCGCGCGAGACGCCGTAGCGCTCGCCCACGATCTCGGCCGTCTCCAGCATCGTCATGTAGATCTGCGGAACGTGATCCGTCAGCCACGGGTCGCGGGCCCGGTGGCGGTTCTGGTGCTCGTTCTGCACGAGCGAGATCGATTCGAGCCCGCCCCCGACCGCGACGTCGATCCCGTCCACCATGATCTGCTTCGCGGCGGTCGCGATCGCCATGAGGCCGGACGCGCATTGCCGGTCGAGGCTCATCCCGGCGACGCTCTGGGGCAGGCCCGCCCGCAGGGCCGCCTGCCGGGCGACGTTGCCGCCGGACGACCCCTGCTGGAGGGCCGCCCCCATCACCACGTCGCCGATCTCGGCCGGGTCGATCCCGGCGCGCGCCACGGCCTCGGCGATCGCGTGGCCGCCCAGCGCCTGGGCCTGCGTGTCGTTGAACGCGCCGCGATAGGCCTTGCCGATCGGCGTGCGGGCGGTGGAGACGATGACGGCTTCGCGCATGAGATCCTCCCGGTCGCTCGCCTGTCCGGACCCGGCGGCGATGCTTGTCGCCCACGAGTATCGCGACGATCGATCCCGAGACAAGCGGACCGATGACGAGCCGCCCCCGACCAACGGACGCGGCACACCCGCTTGCGTCGGCCGGCGTGAGGGCTAATCTCGACCAGTGACGTCGCGACGACAAGCGGCGCGCCGGAGAGGGACCATGCAGCGAGACGGCGGACAAGGAGGCGGCGCGTGAGCGGGCGACCCTTCGCGTGGGAGCGATCCTATCCGGCCGGGATCGCCTGGGACGCGACCGTCGCGATCTCGACCGTGCCGACGCTTCTGCGCGACGCGGCCGCCGCCTATGCCGACGCCCCAGCGATCGAGTTCCGCGGCCGGCAGATCGGTTACGCCGAGCTTGGGGCGCGAGCCGACGCGACCGCGCGGGCTTTCCTCGCGAGCGGGCTCTCGCCTGGCGCCAGGGTCGCGCTGTTCCTGCCGAATACGCCCTACCACCCGCTCGCCTTCTTCGGCGGCGCGATGGCGGGCCTGTGCCTCGTCCACCTCTCGCCGCTCGATGCCGAGCGCGAACTCGCCCACAAGGTCGCGGATTCCGGCGCGCGGGTGCTCGTCACCACGAACATCGCGGGCATGATGGAGCGCGCCCGCAAGCTCCTCGATGCGGGCCTGATCGACCTCATGGTCGTGGGCGACGATGCCGAGTGGGGCGCGCCGCCCGGACCGGTCTCGCCCATCCCGGACGACCCGCGCATCCTGTCCTTCGCGGCGTTCGTGTCGTCCGATGGTCGATTGGCCGGCGCGGACGGGGCCGCCGAACTGCCCGAGGTGCGGCCGGAGGACGTCGCGCTGCTGCAATATACCGGCGGCACGACCGGCACGCCGAAGGGCGCGATCCTCACCCACGCGAACCTCACGGCCGCGGTCTCGATGTACGAGACGTGGTTCCTCGGGCAGGCGCACGACCGGACGGCGCAGGACCGCATCATCTGCGCCCTGCCGCTCTTCCACATCTACGCGCTGACCACGATCCTGCTGCGCGGGCTGAAGCGCGGGGCGGAGCTCCTCCTGCGCGCGCGCTTCGACGTCGAGACGACGCTCGCCGACATCGAGATCGGCCGCGCGACGCATTTTCCGGGCGTGCCCACGATGTGGATCGCGCTCTCGGCCGCGCCCGGGCTCGAGACGCGCGACTTCTCCTCGCTCGTCTATTGCGGCTCGGGCGGCGCGCCCCTGCCGGTCGAGGTCGCGGACCGGTTCCACCGCCTGACGGGCCACCCGCTCGTCGGCGGCTGGGGCATGACCGAGACATCGCCCGCCGGCACGAACCGGCTCGGCACCGGGCCGTCCGGCACGATCGGGCTGCCGCTCCCGGGCATCGAGATGGACGTCGCGGCGCTCGACGATCCCGCGCGCGTGCTGGCGCCGGGCGAGATCGGCGAGTTGCGTATCCGCGGCCCGAACGTGACGCGCGGCTACTGGAACAGGCCGGCCGAGACGGACGGCGCCTTCGTGGGCGACTGGTTCCTCACCGGCGACATCGGCTACATGGACGCGGACGGGTTCTTCTTCATCACCGACCGCAAGAAGGACATGATCATCTCCGGCGGGTTCAACGTCTACCCGCAGATGATCGAGCAGGCGATCTACCAGCACCCCTGCGTCGAGGAGGTGCTGGTGGTCGGCGTGCCCGACGGCTACCGGGGCGAATCCGCGAAGGCCTTCGTCAAGCTGCGCGCCGGCGCGGAGCCGTTCGGGCTCGACGCGCTCCAGGCCTTCCTGTGCGACAAGCTCGGCCGCCACGAGATGCCGCAGGCGCTGGAGTTCCGCACCGCCCTCCCCCGCACCGCCGTCGGCAAGCTCTCCAAGGTCGAGCTGCGCGACGAGGAGCGCGCGAAACGCGCCGAGCAACGGGGCGCGGCGTGAACGACGCCCCTCGCAGCTTAGATATCATCCTGAGAGCTTGGCCTGAGAGGCGTAGCTCTCACCTCCTCATGCTGAGGTGGCCGGCGAAGCCGGCCCTCGAAGCACGCACAGCCGTGATGCGTCCCTCGAGGCCCCGCTCCACGGGGCACCTCAGGATGAGGAAAGTGGGGTTCTGGGGCCAAGCTCTGCCGCGTCCGGCCCTCGAAGGAGGGCTTCAGCTCGCGCCAGCGTGCGTCGAGGCTCGGCTGGGCCGAGCGCCTCAGCATGGCGAGCGGAGTGGGGCCACGTGAGCGCGTTCGTCTACATGCTCCGATGCGCCGACGGCAGCTACTATGTCGGCTCTGCCCGGGGCGAGAGCCTCGACAAACGCATGGGCGAGCACCAATCTGGATCGGGGGGCTATACCGCCAGCAGGCGACCCGTCGAGCTGATCTACGCCGAACAGTTCCAGTTCATCACCGACGCGATCGCGACGGAGCGGCGTATCAAGGGCTGGAGCCGTGCGAAGAAGGATGCGCTCAGCCGGGGCAATTGGACCCAGGTCCAGTGGCTTGCCAAGCGCCCTGGCGTTCGCGAACGAACTGCCCAACCTCATGCTGAGGTGCCGGCCGAAGGCCGGCCTCGAAACACGCAAGACCGTGGTGCGTCCTTCGAGGCTTCGCTACGCTCCGCACCTCAGGATGAGGAGGTTGAGCTTCGCGATGGATCGTTTCTGCCACGCTCGGCCCTGTAGCACACACCTGAGGACGCCATGGACCTCCGTTTCACGCCCGACGAGAACGCCTTCCGCGAGGAGGTTCGCACGTTCTTCCGCGAGAACCTCTCGAAGGAGGTGCACGCGAAGCTCGTCGAGGGGCGGCATGCCTCCAAGCACGACCTCGTCGAGTGGTCGCGCGTCCTGAACCGGAAGGGTTGGGCGACGCCGCACTGGCCGGAGGCTTATGGCGGGACCGGCTGGACGCCCGTCCAGCAATACATCTTCCTCGAAGAGCTGCAGGGCTTCCCGGCGCCGGCCCCGCTCGCCTTCGGGGTCAACATGGTCGGCCCGGTGATCTACACCTTCGGCAACGAGGAGCAGAAGGCGCATTACCTGCCGCGCATCGCGAACCTCGACGATTGGTGGTGCCAGGGCTTCTCCGAGCCGGGCTCCGGCTCCGACCTCGCGTCGCTCAAGACGAAGGCGGTGCGGGACGGCGAGGAATACGTGGTCAACGGCCAGAAGACCTGGACGACGCTCGCCCAGCACGCCGACTGGATCTTCTGCCTCGTGCGCACCGACCCGGCGGCGAAGAAGCAGGAGGGCATCTCGTTCCTCCTCATCGACATGAAGAGCCCCGGCATCACGGTCAGGCCGATCGAGCTGATCGACGGCGGGCGCGAGGTGAACGAGGTGTTCTTCGACGACGTCCGGGTGCCGGCCGCGAACCTCGTCGGGCAGGAGAACAAGGGCTGGGACTACGCCAAGTTCCTGCTCGGCAACGAGCGCACCAACATCGCGCGCGTCGGCGTCTCGAAGGAGCGGCTGCGCCGCATCCGCGAACTCGCGGCTTTGGAGCGGATCGGCGAGACGCCGATGATCCAGAACCCGCGCTTCCGCGAGAAGCTCGCGGCCGCGGAGGTCGAGCTGAAGTCGCTCGAGATGACGCAGCTGCGCGTCGTGGCGGCCGAGCGCACCCGCGAGAAGGGCAAGCCCGACCCCGCCTCGTCCGTGCTGAAGATCAAGGGCTCCGAGATCCAGCAGATGACGACCGAGTTGCTGCTCGACGTCGTCGGCCCCTACGCGCTCCCCTACGTGCCGGACCGCGAGGACGAGCGCTGGGACGAGCTGTCGAACGAGCCCCCGATCGGCCCCGACTGGGCCGCGACCGTCGCGCCGACCTACTTCAACTGGCGCAAGGTCTCGATCTACGGCGGCTCGAACGAGATCCAGCGCCAGATCATCGCCAAGGCGATATTGGGGCTGTAGGGGTGGACGAGTTCGCGAGGCACGCCATCCTCCCCTCTAGGGGGGGAGGGATCACCGGCCGTACGGCCGAAGGACGACCATGGATTTCGACTTCACCGACGAGCAGCGCCTCCTGAAGGACTCGGTCGACCGGTTCGTGGCCGACCGCTACGCCTTCGAGGCGCGCAAGGCCGTGCTCGCGTCCGAGGCCGGGTGGAGCCCGGCGATCTGGGCGCAGCTCGCCGAGCTCGGGCTCCTGGCGGTGCCGTTCGCGGAGGACGAGGGCGGGATCGGCGGCGGGCCGACCGAGACCATGATCGTCATGGAGGCGTTCGGCCGCGGCCTCGTGGTGGAGCCCTACCTCCCGACGGTGGTGCTGGCCGGAGGCCTCCTGCGGCACGGCGGTAGCGACGCGCAGCGCGCCGAGCACATCCCGAAGATCGTCGAGGGCCGGGCCACGATGGCGCTGGCGCAGGTCGAGCGCGGCTCGCGCTACGACCTCCACGACGTCTCGACGACCGCGAAGCGCGACGGCGAGGGCTGGGTCCTGTCCGGCGAGAAGGGCGTCGTGCTGCACGGCGAGGGCGCGGACACGCTCGTCGTCTCGGCCCGAACGGCCGGCGGGCGCCGCGACCGGAACGGGATCGGGCTCTTCCTGGTGGACGGCCGGGCGGCCGGCGTGTCGCGGAGCGGCTACCCGACGCAGGACGGCATGCGCGCGGCCGAGATCGGGCTCGAGAATGTCCGCGTCGGACCCGATTGCGTGATCGGCGATCCCGAGGGCGGGCTGCCGATCCTGGAGCGCGTCGCCGACGAGGCGATCGCCGCCGTCGCGGCCGAGACGGTCGGCATCCTGGCCGAGATGCAGGCCATCACGGTCGATTACATCAAGACGAGAAAGCAGTTCGGCGTCGCGATCGGGTCCTTCCAGGCGCTCCAGCACCGCGCGGCCGACATGGTGGTGGCGACCGAGCAGGTGCGCTCCATGGCGTATTACGCGACCATGATGTCGGGCTCGGACGACCCGGCCGAGCGCGCGGCCGCGATGTCCGCCACGAAGGTCCAGGTCGGGCGCTCCGGCCGCTTCGTCGGCCAGCAGGCGATCCAGCTCCACGGCGGCGTCGGGGTCACGATGGAGTACAGAATAGGCCACTATTTCAAGCGCATGACGATGATCGAAGCCTTCCTCGGCGACGCCGACCACCATCTCGCGAGGCTCGCCGACGGCGGCGGCCTCTTTAAGGCAGCCTGACATGACCATCTCGATCCCCCCCATGAGCGCCCGCGCCGAGGAACTGCGCGACCGCGTGGAAGCCTTCATGGAGGAGCACGTCTACGCGGCCGAGCACGAATATGAGGCGTTCGTGGCGGCGGCCGCCAACCGCTGGACGATCCCGCCCGTCATGGAAGAGCTGAAGCGCCGCGCGAAGGCCGCCGGGCTCTGGAACCTGTTCCTGCCGAAGGACCATTACCCGGACGGCCTGACGAACGTCGAGTACGGGCAGATCTGCGAGATCATGGGCCGCTCGCCCATCGGCCCCGAGCCGTTCAACTGCGGCGCGCCCGATACCGGCAACATGGAGACGATCATCCGCTACGGGACGGACGAGCAGAAGCGGCGCTGGCTCGATCCGCTGATGGCGGGCGACATCCGGTCCTGCTTCGCGATGACGGAGCCCGCCGTCGCCTCCTCGGACGCGACGAACATCGAGACCCGGATCCGCCCGGACGGCGACGACTACGTCATCGACGGCCGCAAATGGTGGATCACGGGTGCGCCGGACCCGCGCTGCCGCATCTCGATCCTGATGGGGAAGACCGACCCCGCGGCCGAGAAGCACCGCCAGCAATCCATGGTGCTGGTGCCGATGGACACGCCCGGCATCACGGTCGTGCGCCCGCTCACCGTGTTCGGCTACGACGACGCGCCGCACGGACACGCGGAGATCACCTTCGAGAACGTGCGCGTGCCGAAGTCGAACATCCTGCTCGGCGAGGGACGCGGCTTCGAGATCGCGCAGGGGCGGCTCGGTCCCGGGCGCATCCACCACTGCATGCGCTCGGTCGGCGTCGCGGAGCGCGCGCTGGAGACGCTGTGCCGGCGCGCGCTCTCGCGCTTCCCCTTCGGCAAGTCGATCGCCGAGCAGGGCGTCACCCGCCACATCATCGCGGAATCCCGCATGGAGATCGACCAGGCGCGGCTCCTCACGCTCCAGGCCGCGCACATGATGGACACGGTCGGCAACAAGGCGGCGCGCTCGCAGATCGCGATGATCAAGGTCGTGGCCCCGAACGTCTCCGCCAAGGTGGTCGACCGCGCGATGCAGGTCTGCGGCGCGGGCGGACTCTCCGGCGACTTCCACCTCGCGGCCGCCTACGCGCATGCCCGCACGCTGCGTTTCGCGGACGGGCCGGACGAGGTCCATCGCGAGACGATCGCGAAGCTGGAGCTGAAGAAGCACGAGGGCGCGAACAGCCGCGGCGGCGCGGGATCGGACGCACGGTCGTCGAGGATGTCGGCACGCGTCCCGTCCTCCGCAGACAGGGTAGGTGTGCTTGGGCCATGATGGTATCGCGTGCCTGCGGTCGGTCTCTCGACGGGGTGCGATGAACGGGTCGGCTGGGCGAGTTTGACGAGTGCCGTCCCGCCGTCGCCATTCAGGTCGTGGTCGCCTGGACCCCGACTCGCTCACCGAGATCGGTGGGGCGTTCGACGCACGATCGCAACATCACGTTTTATCACGCCCGCGTTGATGTCACCGCGTGCTATGCATCCGATCGCTCGTCTTGTTGAGGGAACCGACCGGGATGCCGGAGATGGTATCGACTGATCCGCGACCGAAGTTCTACGGCATCGATGTCGTGCGCGGGGTCGCAACCTGCATGGTCGCGCTCGCTCACGTCGCCTACAGAACCGGCGATGATCGTTGGGGTGGACATTACGCGTTCGCTGGCATTCTGAACGGGCTGTTCATATTCGTCGACTTCTTCTTCGTCCTTTCGGGCTTCCTGATTTGCTGGGTCCACTGGAAAGACATCGGCACGCCGGGCCGATTAGTGAATTACGTGCAGCGACGGTCCTCGCGAATTTACCCGATCTATTGGTTGGTTCTAAGCCTCTACATCTTGGGTCAGTTCATCGTGCCCTCGCAGACGCACGACGTGCCACTCGACCCGCTGTCGTTGATCGGCTCCTATTCCCTTGTATTCGGTATCGGCGGCAATCTTCTTGGGGTGGCTTGGACGCTTTACTTCGAGATCGCCGGTTACGTTTTCTTCGGCATCATGATCTGTCTCGACCGCAGGATCGCGTTTGCCCTGCTCGGGGCGTGGGCAACCGCCATAGCGGTCCATTATATCGCGACCCCGATCGAAACGTCGGCGGCGGGGTACTCGTCCGGGTCGCCGATCTTCTTTCTTCTACACCCGTACCACCTCCAGTTCCTAATGGGGATATTGCTCGCGGTCTATCTGAGACATGCCCGCATCCCGGCCCCCAAGATCGTAGGATCTCTCGGCATCATCCTGTTCCTGAGTGCCGTGGCTGCCCGTCCGGACATCCTGTTCGCCAACAATCAGCTCGTGATGCGTGTCACGATGGGGCTTCTGGCGTGCATGACCATCGGCGGCCTCGTCGACGCGGAACGCTACCAGGCTTTTCATATTCCCGATTGGATGCAGAGGTTCGGAGCTGCGTCCTACTGCATCTATCTCACCCACACGATCGTCGAGCCGCCGGTCATGAAGGCGGGCTGGATTCTCTTGCGTCATCTCCCCTCCGAGATCTGGATCTTCATCGTGGCCGGCGTGGCGATCGTTGTGGGATACGTCTTCCACAGATTGATCGAGCTGCCGCTCACCGAAGGGGTCAAGAAGATCGTGATGGGCCGGAAGAACACGAAGCCGGCGATCTTGACCACGTGAACGCGCGACGGCGCGATCGCGGCGAGAGCTGCTCGCCGAGCTCCTCTCACGTTCCGTGAGGAGCGCGCCGGTGCACGTTCATCATACGCTCGTCGGAGCTCTGGTGTCGGAGGTTTGCGTGACTTCGCCCGATGAAACTCCCTCCGAGACCATCCCGGTCCGCGAGGCGCACCGGTTCGACACGACGCGCCTTGCCGCGCTCATCGGCGACCGGCTGGGCGAGCGCCTGGTCGAATTGCGCCAGATGCGGGGCGGGCAGTCGAACCCGACCTTCCTGGTCGCGACCGAGACCGGCGAGTACGTGCTGCGCAAGCAGCCGCCCGGCACGCTCCTGCCCTCCGCGCACGCGGTCGACCGGGAGTACCGCGTGTTGGACGCACTCTCGCGCACGGACGTGCCGGTGCCGCGCCCCGTCCTGTTCTGCCCCGACCGCGAGGTGATCGGCACGCCGTTCTACCTCATGGAGCGCCTGCGCGGCCGCGTGTTCTGGCAGCCGACCCTGCCCGAACTCGCGCGGGAGGACCGCGCCGCCATCTACGACGGCATGAACGACGCGCTGGCGCGCCTTCACGGGGCGGACTGGGCGGCTCTGGGCCTTCAGGATTACGGGCGGCCGGGCAACTACTTCGCGCGCCAAATCGCCCGGTGGTCGAAGCAGTGGGCGGGCTCGCGCACGCGCGACAACCCGGCGATCGACAGGCTCGCGGAATGGCTGCCGCGGCACGTGCCGGAGGGCGACGACACCGTCATCTGCCACGGCGATTTCCGCATCGACAACATGATCTTCGCGCCCGACAGCCCGCGCGTCATCGGCATCCTGGACTGGGAGCTCTCGACGTTGGGCCATCCGATGGCCGACCTCGCCTACAATCTCATCCCCTACATCGTGCCCACAGAGGCGTTCCGCGGCATGCTGGGCTACGATCTCGACGCGCTCGGCATCCCGGACCAGGCGGCCTACGTGGCGGCCTACCAGGCCCGGACGGGACGCTCCGAGCCGGTCACGCCCTTCCACCTCGCCTTCGCGCTCTTCCGCATCGCTGTGATCCTGGAGGGCGTGCTGGCGCGCGCCCGGCAGGGCAACGCCTCATCGAGCGAGGCCGGTACGCATGGCGAGAGGGCGATACTGCTCGCGCGGCGTGGCTGGGAGATCGCGGGCGGTTAAGGCTTGACTACGCTCAAGGCCCGAGCAGCTTCACGAACGCGGCGCCCGCGCCGAACAGCGCCGCACCGGCGGCCATCGAGCCGACCACGATCTGAAAGGGGGCCAGCAGCCGATCTCGGTCGAGTTTGCCTGCCTCGGCCATCAGCTTGTGTTGCTCGGCGATGAATTTCCGCGTCTCTTCCCGGGCCCGCGCGATCTGCGCGAGTTGCTGCTCGACGTTTAAAGGCTCCTCGAATTCCGCCGCCGACATGCAGATCCCTCGCTTCCCGCGGCCGCAATCGTGTTGGTATGAGCCCAGGACGTCAATTGTTCCTCCTACGTTGAAATATCACGTGTGGGCCACCTGCGGGAGTCAAACACGTGGGCAGATATGCGAGATGAAAACGTCATGCCTCTCGATTCCAAGCTCCGCGACGACATCGTGGCCTCCGTGGAGGCCGGCTTCGACGCCCAGGTCGCCGACACGCAGGAGCTGATCCGCTTCCCCTCGCTGCGTGGCGAGGAGCAGGCGATCCAGGACCACGTGTTCCGGGCGATGCGCGGGCGCGGCCTCGCGACCGACCGGTTCGCGATGGACCACGCGGCCATCGCGGCGCATCCGGGCGGGTCGAAGATCGGGGAGGGCCATTCGGAGGCGCCGATCGTGGTCGGCATCCACCGGCCGCGCGCCGAGACGGGGCGCTCGCTCATCCTGCAGGCACATGTCGACGTGGTGCCGGCGGGACCCGCCGACATGTGGAGCGCGCCGCCCTTCGACCCCGCCATCCGGGGCGACTGGCTTTACGGGCGCGGCGGCGCGGACATGAAGGCGGGGCACGCGGCGAACCTCCACTGCCTCGACGCGCTGCGCCGCATCGGCCTCCAGCCGGCCGCGACCGTCACGGTGCAGTCGGTCGTGGAAGAGGAATCGACCGGCAACGGCGCGCTGATGACGCATCTGCGCGGCTACAAGGCGGATGCCGTGCTGATCCCCGAGCCCGAGGACGAGAAGCTCGTGCGGGCGAATACCGGCGTCCTCTGGTTCGAGGTCGAGGTGCGCGGCGTGCCCGTCCACGTGCGCGAGATGGGCACGGGCGCGAACGCGATCGACGCCGCCTACCGCATCGTCGGCGCGCTGCGCGGGCTGGAGGAGCGATGGAATGCCGCGAAGGCCGGTCGCGTCAACTTCGAGCGCGAGGACCATCCGATCAACCTGAATATCGGGCGCATCGAGGGCGGCGACTGGAACTCCTCCGTGCCGGCCTGGTGCAAGCTCGGCTGCCGCATCTCGTTCTACCCGGGCATCTCGGCGGCGGAAGCCGCGCGCGAGATCGAGGGCGTCGTGACGGCCTTCGCGCGCGCCGACCCGTTCCTCGCGAACAATCCGCCGCGCGTGACCTTCGACGGCTTCTTCGCGGAGGGCTACGAGTTGGCGCAAGGGTCGGACGCCGAGCGCGTGCTGGGCGACGCGCACCGGGCGGCGACCGGCCGCGAACTCGAGAGCTTCATGACGGCCGGCTACATCGACACGCGGGTCTACGCGCTCTACGACCGGGTCCCGGCGCTCTGCTACGGGCCGACGAGCCGCAACATCCACGGCGTCGACGAGTGCGTGAGCCTGTCCTCGCTGAAGCGCATCACGACCGCGATGGCGCTGTTCGTCGCGGAATGGTGCGGAGTCGAGACCGTTGGCTGACCTCGCGGCGCTCCACGCGGACCCCCGCGTGACCTGGACGGAGGACGTGATCCGCTTCGGCGACACGGACATGAACGGCCACGTCAACAACGCGACCTTCTCGGTGCTGGCCGAGAGCGGGCGCGTGCACCTGTTCCAGAGCGCGTTCGGCGACACGCGCCCGGCCGGCACCTACTTCGTGATCGCGAAGCTCACGATCGAGTTCAAGACCGAGCTGCACTATCCCGGCCGGGTCCGGTCCGGCACCTGGATCCGCCATGTCGGGCGCTCGTCGATCGGCATCGGCCAGGTGATCCTCGGCCCCGACGGTTCGCCGGCCGCGACCTCGGACGCGGTCTGCGTCCTCATGGACCGGGCGACGCGGCGATCGACCCCGTTCGACTCCGCGACGCGCGCGGCCGCCGAGGCGCTGTTGCGGTCGGATCTCTCGGACGGACAGGCGAGCGCATGAAGATCGACGCGATCGACCATCTCGTGCTCGTCGTCCTCAGCATCGACGCGACGGTCGCGTTCTACACCCGCGTGCTCGGGATGGAGGCGCGCGAGACCGCACCGGGGCGCGTCGCGCTCCATTTCGGGCGGCAGAAGATCAACCTGCAGGAGTTGCACCGCAGCGTCGACCCGCAGACGCGCCACCCGACCCGCGGGGCGGGCGATTTCTGCCTGCTGACGGATGTGCCGATCGAGAGCGTGGTGGCGCATCTGGCGGAGCAAGGCGTCGCGCTCGTGGACGGCCCCGTGACCCGGCAGGGCGCGACCGGGCCGATCACGTCCGTCTATGTCTACGATCCCGACGAGAACCTCGTGGAGGTCAGCAACGTCGCGACCACTTAACCTCGGTCGCGTCGCCCCGTTGTCGCCCCGCCCCGTCAGGCTCATATACGCGGCAACATGCGTCTCACCCTCAGCCTCTCCGAAGACCACGCCCGCGCGTCGGTGGAGCGTGCCGTCGCGGAGCTCAGGATGGGCCGGCCGGTCCTCCTGGAGGACGGGTCGGGCGTCGCGCTCGTCCACAGCGTGGAGGATCTCGGGGCGGACGCGGCGGCCGAGCTCGACCAGCTCGGGGGCGCGCAGGCGCGACTCGTCCTGCCGGCCGCACGCCTCAAGCGGCTCGGGCTCGACCGCGTCCAGAACGGCTCGGTCGCGCTGCCGGTCATCGATCCCGACCGGATCGCCACGCTCGCCTTCCAGATCGACGCGCGGGCGGACGCGCCGGTGCGGGCCACGACCCCGCTCGACGAGGCGG